>CASEMM010000091.1 GCA_949289095.1 uncultured Eubacteriales bacterium
GTTCCTTGGGAAGGTGGGGGTGCAGGGGGCGGAAACACTTCCTTTCAAGGAAGGGTTTCCGCCCCCTGCGAAACATTCTCGCAAAAAAATCAACCCGTTGAACCGAAGCCGCCGGTGCGGGAAGAGGACGCGGCGTCGTCGTCCGTCAGGTAATATTTAAGGAATATTCCCTGCGCAAAGCCCTTGCCCGCCTCTATGACGAGATCGCGGTCGCCGTTATTGGTCATCTTGATCATTATATGCCCTTCGTTATCCGCGCCGTAATAGTCCGCGTCTATGATCCCGACGGTATTATCCAGGGCAAGGCGGTACTTGAACCCCAGCCCCGAGCGCGGAAAGATTGCGAGAAAGCGGTCGCCGTCCATGCGGCAGCGTATACCCGTAGGCACGCGCACGGTCTCGCCCGCAGGGATCTCCATGCGCACGGGCGCGAAGAAATCGTATCCCGCACTGCCCGACGTCGCGCGGACGGGCAGTTTTATGCCGTCGTAAGCCGCACCGTCACCGCCGTCCTCCGTAAACTGCCGACGGCTGACCTTTTCGAAAAAGTTACTCATTATATCCTCCTTGACATACAACGGCGGGGAGCGCGAACGCTTCCCCGCCGCCGTTCGTATCTTTACGGATGATTACGCGTCGTAATTGACTACGAGCGAGAAGTCCGCGGCTTTGAGCGACGCGCCGCCTATAAGCCCGCCGTCTATATCGGGACAAGCCATAAGCTCCTTGACGTTCTTGGCGTTCATCGAACCGCCGTACTGAATGCGCATGCCGTCCGCGACAGCCGCACCGTAGAGCGACGCGATCTCCGCGCGGATGCCCGCTATAGTTTCCTGCGCCTGAACGCTCGTCGCCGTGCGCCCCGTGCCTATCGCCCATACGGGTTCGTAAGCGATGACGACCTTTGCAGCATCCTCCGCGCTCACATCCGCGAACGCACCGGTTACCTGCGTCTTTATTACGTCGGCTGTCCTGCCCGATTCGCGTTCTTCCAGCGTTTCGCCCACGCACACAATGGGTTTAAGCCCCTTTGCGAGCGCGGTTTTAAGGCGTGCGTTCACGCTCGCATCCGTCTCGCCGAAGTACTGACGGCGCTCGCTGTGTCCGATAATGACGTATTCCGTACCGAGTTCGAGCAGCATGTCCGCGCTGATCTCGCCGGTGAACGCGCCCTTTTCCGCCCACGCGACGTTCTCCGCGCCCACTCTGACGTTGCTTCCGGCGCAGAGCTTGACCGCCAAGTCTATGTCCGTATACGGAACGCAGATGACGACTTCCGCTTTTGCCCCCGCAACGAGCGGCTTCAACGCTGTTATCAGCTCTTCCGCCTGCGCGCGGGTCATATTCATCTTCCAGTTACCTGCAATAATGGGTCTTCTCGACATTTTTATCATCTCCTTGCTTTGTATCCTCGCATATTATACTATACTCCGCCGTGTTTTGCAACTGTTTGGCAGACATTGACGGTCATTTGACGCGCAGCGATTCGCGCATCTTACGCTTTGCTTTCGCCAGCACTGACGGCGTCACGAAAGGCGCGGCAAGCAGCGCTTCTCCGCGTTCCGGCAGCTTTATGACGGCTTCGCAAAGCAGCCACGCAGCCGCCATATCGACGTAATACTCGCCGAACCGCACGCGCGGAAGATATTCCTCGACGAGATGAAAATCCCCATCGCCCATGCAATTGGTCATTAGAACGACGACGAACGCGCGCCGCTCGTATTCCCCGCCGCCGAGCAGAGGCGACATGTCGCGCACAAGCGCCGCCTTGTCCTTCGCCCACGGAAATGCGCATATCACCTGATCCACCTGCGCCCAGCTGTCCGCAAGCCGCATAAGCCTCAGCAGCAGACGCACGTTTGACGAATAATCGCCTCCGGTCTGCCAGCCCGCCAGCAGAATTTCTTCATGCGAAACTTCGCCGCGCGCGAAAAAATCCCCGACAAATCCGGGGTATTCGCGTTTTATCCGCCCGGCGAGCTTACGCAACGCGGGCGTACGGACGCCGTATACGCGTCTGCCCGCACGCAGCAGACGCACGGTAAACTCCCTGAACTTCTCCTCGGACAGCGCGTCGAGCGCCGCAAGCACATCGGTATATTCCATAACGATCACAGCATAGGCGCAAACAGCGAACCTATCGCGCTCACTATGCGCTTGGGTACGGACTGCTGCGCGGATTGAAGCGTCATCTCCTCGCACTCGGTAAACAGCCGCTCGTGATCGGCGCGGATGTCTTTCAGACACTGCGTCTTATACATCCACACGCCGCACTCGTAGTGATGCACGAGAGAGCGGTAATCCATATTGATAGTCCCGACCATTCCCACCTCGTCGTCGCAGAGATACGTCTTTGCGTGAATGAATCCGGGAAGATATTCGTATATGCGCACGCCGCTGCGCAGCAGCTTTTTATAATTGCGGCGGGTTATCCAGAACACTATCTTCTTGTCGGGAATGCGCGGCGTGACTATGCGCACGTCCACGCCGGACATAGCCGCACGGCAAAGCGACGTAGTAAGATTGTGGTTGATTATGAGATAAGGCGTCGTGATATACATGTATTTCTTCGCGCCGTCTATCATGTCGAGTATGACGTTTTCGGCGACATGCGTCGGATACAGCGGACGCGGACCGTCCGCAAACGGCTGCACTATGCCCTCTTCGTCGAAATATTCGTAATATTCGGGAATATATTCGTCATAATTTTCCAGCCGCGTATCGTCCTGCGAATCATACAGCGTCAGGAACATTATCGTCAGCGACTGAACCGCCGCCCCGCGCACCATGACGGCGCAGTCCTTCCACTCGCCCAGCCTGTGCGTCTCGTTTATGTAGTCATCGGCAAAATTGACGCCGCCGACGAAAGCCGTCACGCCGTCTATGACCGTGATCTTACGGTGATCGCGGTTATTGTATATCGCGCTCATCACGGGACGCAGGGGGTTGAAGCGCAGGCACTCCATACCTTTGGCGCGCAGCTCTTTCCAGAACCCGCGTCTGGCGTGAGTGAGATTGCCTATGTCGTCGTACATGATCTTGACCGTCACGCCCTCGGCAATCTTGCGTTCGAGAATACTCTCGATCTCGTTCCACATTCTGCCGCGCTCTATAATGAAGTACTCCATGAAAATGTACTTCTTCGCTTTTTCCAGTTCCTCTTTGAGCGTTTCCCAGAAAGCCGTGCCCGACGGCAGATACTTCACATCCGAATAGCGGTAAGGCGGCGCGCCCGCCGTCCCGTAAATAAAGCGGCTGCTGCGCAGCCTGTCGCCGAGTACGTCCGCGCACTCGTCGTTGCAGACGTAATACTTCGCCGAGCGCGCGCGTATGTCCATGTGCAGGAGCATGCGCCTGCGCGACAGATACGGGCGCGAAAAAAACAGATAAAGCAGGCTGCCTATTATGGGAGCGAACACCAGCACGACCAGCCAGCTCATCTTTTCGTCGGGAGACATGTCGCGTATGACTATGCGCACAGTCGTTATCGCGGCAATGATTATATCCACCGCCGCCATGATAATGGTAGACAGCATATAAGGTCCGACGCCGGGGATACTGCCTATCAGCGAATTGATTATTATGTCCACGAGCCACACGAGAGCGATGCTGACAAGCAGCTGCAGCAATATTGCGAGCAACGTCAGTGCCGTTCTTCCGAATAGCGCTTTTATCAGCTTCATTGCGTCCCCTCCGTGTGCGCGCGGCAGAACTGCCGCACCGTAAGACAAATATAACACTTTTGCATGCTCCGTGTCAAGCGCGGAAACAAAAGTACATGCGAACGCCGCCGTCGCACGAACGGCGCGCAAAGACAAGGACGGCGGGCGCGGCGGCAAACCGCCCGCATGCAGTACGCCCGAATACACGGATATTAATAAATAGCTTGACGCCATCCTCAATGCGCGGATATTATTACCCGAACGTTGTGCGGCACGCGAAAAGAGCGGTTCACAAGAACCGCTCCCGTCGGGTATGTTTTTTGTTTCAAGCGAGAACGCCGTTACTCGTACTCGACGACCGTCGCCCATTGGAGCAGGAAATCGCGCTCCTCCGGTTTGCCTTTGACGGACTGCGACGCCGCAACGATGGGAAGCCATTTGAATATATAATGGCGGGTCGTATTGTTAAGTCTGCAATAAATATCGATATACTTCTCGGCGAGTTCGTCCTTGCCGCGCAGTTTGAACATGAGATACGTGCGGGCGGCATCCGCGCTTCCGTTCCCCGTCGTCGCATGCGACCAATCGATGATGTACGTCTTTCCGTCGTCGCCGACGATGATGTTTGACGGATCGAAATCGCCGTGACAAAGCTTAAAGTGCGTGGGCATACCTTCGAGCCGCATGAGCAATTCGTATTTGATATTGCCGTCTATATTGGCTTCGTACAGTTTACGGGTGAATTTCTCCTTTGTACGGTTGAGCAGCGGCACGTTATATTTATGCATTTCCCGCTGCGCCTCGACGAATCTCGTCAGATACTCGTCGCGCTTTTCGGGTTCTTCCTTCATCAGCTCTTCGAGGCTCTTGCCCTTTATATACTGCATGACGATGGAATAACCGTCGTCTTCGAGCCGTATGTCATAAATTTCGGGAACGCTGAGACCGGCTTCCGCAACCCGCGTCTGATTGATGGCTTCGTTAAGTATATCCGATTTCCTGAACGATTTATCGAACTTTTTAACGAGTACATCGCCATCGACATAAATTTCCTTGTTGGGGCGTTTGAGCAATACTTTTTTGTCTGCCATAACTTCCTCCCTATCATGTATTTTTTTTCGGCATTTCGTTTCACGCCGTTACTATTATAAACCATAACCGCGCATTTGTAAAGACCAATCGGCAAATTCTAATAATTCTTTTTTTATCGAATAGAGCGCGAGCACGAGGCAGAACAAACCACTGCCCTTACAAAGCAAAAGCAAATCCAAATACGCGGCGTTAACCGTATATTGCATAGTGAAAGAAAATATTGTTTTCGTGTCCCCGACGAGTGGAAAAGCACCCGCAAGGGGTGCTTTGGTACACTCGTCGGGAATTGAACCCGAATCTGCGGCTCCGGAGGCCACCGTTCTATCCATTATACTACGAGTGCGAAATTTACTTTTTATATGACCCGACGAGTCGTCGGGAATACTTCGTCGCTTCGCTCCTCGTGGCGTTCGCAAGTCGCCTGTCGCGCCTTGCTCGGCTGAGCGAACCCGAATCTGCGGCTCCGGAGGCCACCGTTCTATCCGTTATACTACGAGTGCGAAAACGTTGCGGCGCGCGGCGAATGCCGCGTAAGCTAATATATTATACTTCATTTGCGTGCGGGTGTCAAACACTATGCGCGGCGCAAATGAAGAAAACGGCGCGAAAAACGGCGCACACGACAAGCGCGGCAACCCGCAACGGGTCGCCGCGCTGTTTTCGTAACGATAAACGCCATCAAGCGTTATTCGCTTTTACACATCGATAATATCGAGTCCGACGCAACCCCAATAATTCGAAGCATCCTCTTGTTCGTTCGCTATTGCCACACAACGCAGCGTATAGGATTTATTTCCGACGGTCACGGTTTGGCTGAAATCCACTCCGGGTTTGTAGTCAGCCGTTCCCCATGAGCCGTCAGTTTTCTGTATCCATGCGCCGAAATGAATAGTATAATGATTGCGCGTAAGTGCAGAAAGATCCACATCATATATAAAGCCATAACAATCAGATTCAAATGTTGTATATTTCAATAGCCCGCCGTCCTCTCCTATATTTATCGGCGTATCCCAATCATTATCATTACTGCCGTTCTGCGCCCACGGGTTATGCTGTAAATCCACGTTTGTATAACTGCTCAATCCCAACGTTGTATACACCATATCCTGCACTATCTGCTCCGCAATTGCGCGGGCGGTTTCGGTATCGAGAGAACTTTCACTGCATGTCAGTGTGTAGAATACGCCGATACGAAGTTTAGGCGTGCCGTTATCGTCGATTATTTCCATTTTGATATTGTCGACGTAATTTTCATTCTCTGCTGTTACCGTATATGCCGCAACCGTTGCCGTAAGCGACTGATTATCACCGTAAGAGTAAGTAACGTTATTGTCGCTTATCGAATATTCGTTCTCAACAAGATTTCGCGTATATCCGTCATACGTCAACTGCACAATGGTATTTGTACTTTCACCGTACGTCACGGAGAGCGCTTCCATGCTCACGGGAATCGTATTGACGGCAAAGCCCACGCAACCGAAATATTCCGAATTCTCACCGAAACCTGCGTAATAATGCAGCGAATATACGAGATTGTTGAACACGATCGGTTTTCTGTGGAAAGAATCTCCCGTCGGGCAGAAATTACCCGAACTGCTGCCTATATGCGTAAGATATCTCGTTTCCGTATCGTTTATCAAAGTCGCATTGCTAACATCTACAGCAGCCATGATTTTTCCGTCCTCATACGAGAATACTACGTCGCGCGGCGAAGACTCCCAACCCGTCATATCCTGCAAATCGAAATACAAACCGCTACCCGTCATGAGCGAAGCAATATATTCGTTGAGAACAATTTGCGTCGCAGGATCTTCTGTCCGATATCCTGTCATCGACTCAGGCATGGTAACATCAGCATTCACTTCAAAGGTGAGCAGTAAATTGTCTCCGTCTACTTTGAGATTAACCGATTCCGCGGCAACCGTATCGGAATTTATCTCGCCTATCATCGGGAGTCCGATAAACTCGCACCCCGTCAGCGATGTAATCTCCGTCGACCTCGGCGTAACCGTTATCTTGTCTATATTCGCGCCGAATTCCGCACCCCAAGTGGCGCCTGCGAATCCGGGAACGTCATCATCGCCCTGTCCATCACCGTACTGCTCGTGACGAAGGAAAGTCATCTCGATCGTATTGAGCCCGCTCTGCACGTCGATATTCTCGAACGTAAACGTTCTCCACAGATGCCAGAGATCGACATATCCGCCCGCAACGCGATCTTCTTCATTACCGCCTTCAAGCGTCAGACCGCTGAGGTCTATTGCCGTCGTTCCGTTCAATTCAAGAGATATGGCGGCTGCCAGCGGCATATCTCCCATTTCGGTTACATCTTCCCAGCCGCTGCCGCCCGTCAGATAACCCGTAGCAATGCGAAGCGTTATATCCGCTTTGCCCGCCGCGTCCGAATAGAAGTCGAAGTAAAGCACGCTGCCGGCTTTGAGATCATATGTGCTGTAACCGCCGCTCGCGTCGGATATTTTCTCGCTGCCTATCGTCACATTTGCACGAACGTTGTTTGCGTCCATGACGATCGGCGCGGCATAGACGGTAACGGTAAACGTATCCGTCTTGCCCTCATAGGTCACCGTAACGGTTATCACGCCCGTCTCGGCGAACGCTTCGGTCTGCGACACGGTATAATCTTCCGCAACGGCGTTCGTGCCGTCGGTGTAATATGCTCTTACGACCATACCCGCCGTGTCAAGCATTTCGCCCGCTGTATATTCCCTATCCGTCGGTTCGGGATCGATCTGTATATACTCCACTGCATTTTCCACGACCGTTATCGTTATCTCGGCGGTTTCGCCGTCAACGGTCACGCGGATGACTGCCTCACCCGCGGCTTTCGCCGTTACGGTACTGCCGTCGAGCGAGATAAACTCGCTTCCGCTCACAATGCTCCACGCCGCGCCTTCGGCGGGTTCGCCGTTCACCGTCGCGGTCAGCTGCACGGCGGACTGCGTCGTTCCGTTGCCGACATAGAGTGTTTTGCTATCGCCTTGATCTATCTCCACCGTGCCGCGCACGACGGGAGTTACGCTGACGGTATCCGTCGCATATACGTTACTTCTGTCGCCGAATCCGATGATATCGACGGTAAACGTATATTCTTGCGCGGCATTAAGCGTCGCGCGGAAACTGCTCGTTGCATCCGTCAGCGGGAAACCCGTTTCCGCGGGACCGAAATCGCCGCCCGGGAACGCTACCCACTTCCCGGCAAGCGCACCCGCGTTTTCATAATACTCCACGCTCACGCCGTCGGGCAACGTAACGTTGCCGAGCACCGTTATCTGCGGCATATCCTCGGGCGCGTCAAGCGTCGTCGTTACGGTAAACCCGAACTGTTCTCCGACATATATCCTGTCCGGAAGATTTATTTCCACCGTCGCTTCGTATACCCACACGGTGACGGTCTTGCTGACAGACCCCGCCGTCACGGTTATGACCGCTTTGCCGACGGAATTTGCCGTTATCCCGCCGTTCTCGAGCGACACATATCCGTCGCCCTCGGTCAACTTCATCGAAACGTTATCCGTCGAGCCGGACGGCTGCACGCTCGCTTCCAGCGCAACGGACTCGTCCGGCTGCAACATCGCTTGCGTTATATTAAGCGTTATGTCCGTCGCAGGCACGGTGACGGTGACGGTAAATTCAGCCGCCGCGCTCGTCACGCCGTCACAGGTTGCGCGGACATACACTTTCGCGTCTCCCGCGTTAAGAGTAGGCGCGGTTGTACTCCAATCGGAGTTGCCCGTCCTGCCGTATTCGAGAATATAATCTTTGAAATCTTCATCCGTCGTGCCGTTGTTATACGTCGCCTTGACGGCTATGCCCTCCGCGGAGAACGTTTCGCCCGCATCGTATGTCAGTTTGCTCGGCGCTCCCGTGATTTCGAGAGCCGTAAGCTGCTTCGCCGCAACGTTCACCGTCGTCTGCGTGCTGCCCGTGACGGACGTGTCGGTCACGCTCACAAGGACATAGACGGTAATGTTGCCGTCTTCGGCAAACGTCACGCCGGCAGCCCAGCCGCTATCCTGCGTCAGACTGATTCGAATCGTATAACTACCGCTTTCAAGCGCCGCGCTGCTGCCGTCTTTATACGTCGCGGTCACGGTGGCGGTGACGCTGCTTGCGTCAAGCGTCTGCCCCTCGATATACGAGCCGCTCACGCCGACGTTCGTTACCGAAATGCTTTCTATATCGTTGTCTTCGACGGTTATCGTTATGGTATCGGTCTTGCCGCCCGCTGTCGCGGTAACGACGGCGGTGCCTGCCGCTTTCGCAGTCACAACGCCGTTATCGAGCGTTATATAATCTTCGCCGCTCTTTATGCTCCACGTCACGGTCTTGTCCGTCGCATTGTCGGGAAGCACTGTTGCGGACAGAGTTACGTTTCCCTTTTCTTCACTGCCGACATAAAGCGTGCAACTATCACCGTTCGTTATCTCCACGCTCGTCACGGGAACGTTGACGGTGACGGTAAATTCAGCCGCCGTACTCGTCACTTCGCCATAGACCGCGCGGACATATATAGTCGTGTCGCCCGCCGCAAGTTCGGGCGCGGTCGCATTCCAGTCGGAGCTGCCCGTCTTGCTGTATTCGAGAGTCGCTTCGTCAAACGCTTCATTCGTCGTGCCGTTGTTATACGTCGCTTTGACGGCTATGCCCTCCGCAGAGAACGTTTCGCCCGCGTCGTATGTCAGTTTGCTCGGCGTTCCCGTGATTTCGAGAGCCGCGAGCGTAACAGCCGTTACCTTTACGGTGAACGTGTCGCTCTCGCCCCGATAAGTCACGGTGACCGTCACCGTATCACCCGCCGTTTCAAACGTTGCCGGCGTTATCTCATAGCCCGTAACGGGTTCGGACGTATCGTCGCTGTAATACGCCGTCACGACCATGCCCGCCGTATTAAGGCTTTCGCCGACGAAATACTCTTTGTCCGTCGGTTCCGTCGTCACTTCGATGCGGTCGAGCGTGCGCTCCGGCTCCGCCTCGCTCACGTTGACGGTGACCGTCGCGGTCATGCCCTCGTAAGATATCGTCACGGTCTGCTCACCCGCCTCGGTAAACACCGAGGGAGAGACGGTATAGTTCGTAACGACGCGCGTCGAATCGTCGTCGTAGCTCGCCGTGACTTCCATGCCGTCGGCATTAAAACTGTCGCCGACGACGTACTCGGTCACAGACGGCTGTTTCGTCACGGAAATGCCTGTCAGAGCGGGTTCGCCGCAAGCAGCCGCAAACAGCGCAACGACGAACAGCGCAACCGCCGCCAAAGCCGTGAGAATGATTTTCTTCACGCTACTCATATAATGCCTCCTTATTGCACCGAATGCCGCCGTCCGACGGACGGCGGCGCGCTTTTGAAATTTACTCGGCATCCGCCGTTCCGGCAAACACCGTTTTAAGGGATTCCACGTTTATGACGGGGGACTCGTTCGGAAGATCGTCGCCCGCATCGCCGTCCTCATTGCGGTTTTCCCAGCAAGTCTGCAGACCGCTTTCCGAACGATGCAGAGAAAGTTCGACCGTATTTTCGCCCTCTTTGAGTTCGACCGCTTCGATCGTCACGTCGACGAAATTACCGTAGAGCGACGTGGAATTCGTATTTTCCGCGGATTCGGGAAGAGTTATTCCGCTAATATCCGCATCCGTTCCGTTTATGCTTACGTCGAGTATGTCGTCGAGCGGAAGCGCGGACATTTTATAATATGTCGTATCGCCGTCCTCGCGGGCTATCGTCAGATAACCGTTGGAAACGGAAAGCACGAGATCGACCGTCGCGGCTCCGTCCATATAAATGCCGAACGTCACGGAGTTTACGGGTTTGTTGTTCGTGTTGAAACTGCCCGCAAACGTCCTTCCGTTCTCCGTCGTTACGCTTCCGCCGACAACGGATACGGAATATGAATTATCCGCCGTCACCGTTCCGTCCGCATATGCGGTAACGCTCGCGGACGCATTCGTTCCGTCAAGCGTCGCCGTCAGCGTATACCTGCCGCCCGGCTGCGCTCTGCCGGACGCCGTTGCGGGCGCGGACGTCACCGTCAGTTCGTCGTCGCCGACATAACGTATCCTGCCTTCGCCGTACACCGCGGCGATCCTGCCGCCCGAAGAAAACACATCGTCGAACGGCTGCCCGGGCTCGATCTCTGTTTCGGATGCTATTCCCGAAAGCGCGAGGCGTTCGGGGGTCTCCCCCTCCGGCGCTGCGTTCGGCAGCACCTCGAAATAGTCTATATTCATGCCCGCGGGCGAGTTCCATGCGTTGTCGTAATCGGGATCGCCGGAATCGATAATGGAAAATCTGACGGTATTTTCTCCCGCTCCGAGATTTATCCCGCAGATATCCACGTCGTAAAATATCGCGTACAGAGAAGCCCAGCTGCCGGTGACCGCGTCCGATCCGGGTATGACTGCCGATGAAGGTATCGCAACGGATTCTCCGTTAACCGTCAGCCTGCCGACCGCGGAAAGCGAAAGTTCGTCCATCCATGCCGAGCCGCCGTCCGAAGTATCGCCTTTGAGATTGCCGTTTGCCGCGCGCATGCGCAGATCCGCGCTCGTCGCTTCGGAAACCCACACCTTGAACTCCACATAATTGTCAGAGGCATTCGTCGTGATCGCATCGAACGCGCCCGCCATGCCCACGCCGTTTTCCGTCTGCGCTCTGCCTCCGACTATCGTGCTTTCCTCCGCCTCTATGCGCGGCTGTCCGAAAACATCGAGCGTGCCGACCGCTTCGTACGCAACGTCGAGAGTAACCCTCATCGGGTATATTTTATCCGCGCACGTGCGCTCGTCGCCCCTCGGAGCGTTGTCGAAAGACACTTCGTAACTGCTGCCCGCGACTATGAGTTCCCTTCCCGATTCGTACACTGCGGTAACGACGAGGCTGTCTTTGACGGAAGAGGCATATTCATTCAGTTCGTCCGCGGTAAGTCCGGACGGTACGGAAAGATCCGCTTCGCTCTCTACGAGCACAGTCGTCACCCTGTCTATATGAGGGAGCGTCGCGCGGTAATAGATATACGAGCCGACGGGGATCATCACGAGCGCGACGAGCACGACGGCGGCTATGATTATGATAACGGTTCTCTCTATGCCCTTTTTAGTCATTGCCGTCGCCCTCCCCGCTCTGCGCTTCGCTTTCCGCCTGCGTGCTCTGCGTCTGTTCGCCGTCGGACGGCGCGCTCGTCACGCGCGTGACGGGAATTTCTTCCCCGTCCTTTTCCACGCGCACCGCCTTGCCGTCGGGATATATCTTGATAAATTCGCCCTGTTTCGTCCTGCGCGTCGTCGTACCGTCGGAATAGACCATTATCACCGCGCCGTCGCTGCGCACGCGCTTTATGGATCCGTCGGGCATAAGATACTGTTTCGCTCCGCGGTGAACGCTCGAAACCCGCATTCTGACGGGCTTACGTTTTTGCTTTTTGAGCAGGAAATACGCCCACAGTCCGAGTCCGAAGAACAGCAGCACGTTCACATCCGCAATGAGCACGGTCAGCCACCTGAACGACGGCGTCGCGCTCGCGGACGTCGCAGATTCTCCCGCGACCGGATTGTTCATCTGATACGCCGCCGCGACGAACGTGTATGCATAATTTTTGACGGCCCCGACGAGCTGCGCGTCGAAACGCGCGCCGCTGCCCGACGAAAGCGCGGATGAATCGTCCGAGCACATAAATCTGTCGCCGCCCGCGCGGAACGCCTGACCCATGTGCATATACGACGGATTGTCCGAATAGTCGGTGATTATCGCGCCGTGATAGTCCCATTCGTTTCTGAGAACGCCCGTGATAAGCGATTCGCTGCCGCCAGTCCACACCGCGCCTATACGCCCGTATGCGGACATTATGCCCGTTTCGCTGCCCGCTTCCCCCTTCATCGGAATCTCGAACGGACGGAGATATATCTCGCGCAGAGCCTGCTCGCTGAGCCAGGTGAACAGCGCCTCTCTGTTGGACTCCTGCTCATAGAGCGCAAGATGTTTGAGATAACAGAACATGCCGGCGTTCTTCGCGCCGCGCACCGCAGCCGCGCACATCTTGCCGGACAGTACCGCGTCCTCGCTGTAATATTCGTAATTTCTTCCGCCGAACGGAGAGCGGTGTATGTTGACCGCAGGACCGTACCACACCTGCACGCCCTTCGTCAGTCCTTCGCTCGCAAGCGCGGTGCCGAAGCGCGTGACGAGTTCGGTATTCCACGTCTGCGCCAGCACCGTCGCATTGGGATATCCCGTCGTACGGTAACCCGCGCTCGTGAAACCGCCTATCTGCGCGGGTCCGTCGAACGCCGTCAGCGACGGCAGCCCTATGCTGTCTATCGCGGGAGCCGTGCCCGTCGGTCCGTGAGTGACGAGTTCCATCATCTCGCTGCGGCTTGCCTGCGCGAGCAGGGACGTCCAGCGCTCGTCATCGTAATCCGCGCCCAGTTCCAGTCCCAACTCCGTCACGGACGACGGAGAGGATCCCGTTGCAAGACGTCCGCTTCCGCCCTGACCGAAACTCGGCTGAGTTACGCCGATCTCATTGCCGAATATATCTTTCGTCGCAGTATCCCATGCCGTCGCCATTGCATCCGTATATCTGTGCAGCGATCTCGCTTTGTCCGAGATCGCACGGTCGGGCGTGCGGGCGGGCGCGGTCGACATGGACGTATCCATATCCGCGCGGGAAACGAAATCGATACCGCCGTCCACTTCTGCAGAGGCGTCTATCGGCGTCCCGTCGTACGCCTGATCGCCCGTGAACTTATTGGTGTTCGCCGCTTTGCTCACGACGTTTCTCGAAGCGTCGTAAAGCACGCCGCCGACGGGAACGTCGAACTCGAACACGCCGTTCTCGCCGCCGACCGAAGAGGAGTTTGCGGCGCCCGTCTTTGACGAGTGAGCGTCCGTCATCAGACGGAGCATATAGGGCGTTTCGCCCTTTTCCAGTTCATATCCGCTGTGTTCGTTGCCGTTTACGTCATATGCGTCGTAAGACGCGAGTTCGGACAAACGCACGGAAAGCGTGAGATCGATGGACGCTCCTCCGATAAGTTCGGGAGTCTTTGCTAACGCGACAAGTGAAACGGAGGACTTTTCTATTTTCGCAGTATCGTCATAAGGAGCGGTGAGATACAGCTGCACCACGTCCTTTGCCGCAATGTCGCCGTTGTTCGTCACGCGGACGGTGAGCGTCAGTTCGTCGCCGCCCGTACCGCCGAACGTGAATCCGCTCGTGACCGCGGATGGCGTTTCGCCCTCTTCCCCGCTGCCCAGCGTCGCGGACACTATCTCCCACGAAAAGTCGCTCTCGTCCGCATAGCTCAGTCCGTAGCCGAACGGGTACTGCACCACGGCGTCGTAACCCGTCAGCGTTTCGGACGTACCGTCCGCCGCAAGCACATCGCGCGAACTGTTTGCCCACACGCCCTCGGCATCCGCCGTTTCGAACCACTTATAGCCGACGTATATGTTCTCGATATAGTCTATATACATTCTGCCGTGGTCTTCGGCGTCGCCCGCGTTCTGACCGACGCCGACGAGCAGAAGATCGTCGCCGTTGGTATACCGTCCCTCGCCCCAAAGCCCGACGTTATAATAATTGACGTTGGACTCGAACTCGTAAGGGTAAGTATCCGCAAGCCTGCCCGAGGGGGATACGTCGCCGTAAATCACGCCGGGGAGCGCGGACGCCGCGTTTACCCCGGTCCCGCCCACGACGAGGCATGCGTCTATGCCGGGTATCGTGTCGAGAAAGCCCAGCTCCATGGTGTTGGTGCTGTTTATGATGACGATCGTATTCGTATGCGTCGCCGCCACCTCGCGCAGGAGAGTCTCCTCCTCCGTCGAAATCTCGAGATACGTGCGCGTTTCGTCCGTCGCCCTGTTCCACTTATACTGCACGTTCGGCGCGTCGTCCGACTCGCCCGCCATGCGGCTGATGACGACGAACGCCGTGTCCGACGTCCCCGCGGGAAGCTGCGAGTAATCCGGCTCGACGAGTACGGAAAACTCATTGGGGGACGTATAAAGCGTGCCGTTTATGCCCGGACGGTCGCCGCGATAGTTGTCGTAAAAAGCGGACAGCGACGCGTTCACGGAAATTCCGTAGTCCGAAAGAGCGTCGACGAAAGTCGTCGCCGCATACGGGCTGTCGGGCTCCGCCTGCTTCACCTGCCCGGAACCCGAGCCGCCGACCACCCATCCGGCGTGCGAAGATCCCCAGCCGTAAACGTCCGCGGAAGAATTCGCGTCCGCGTCGAGCGGGAGCACGCCGTTATTTCTGACGAGCACCGCGCCTTCGCTCATGATCTCCGCCGCAAGAGCCTCGCCCTCGCTCGCCGCCGCACCCGCCGCAAGCGAGTCCACTATGGGCGGATGAACGAACGGATCGAGGAGATCGAACAGCATGAAATACACGGCGTCCACCGCTATCATGACCGCCGCCAAAATCGCGATTATCGGGAAACAGATAATCCGTAAAACATTTTTCTTCATCTCTTTTTCTCCTTTATATTGCCCGGCAAAGCGCTTTATACTCACAGAACGCTTTTTCGGGCAGTCCGCGGAAAGAGAAGAGACAAAATAAAATCATGCACGCATCCGCAATTCCCGCAGACCGGCAGCAAAGCTGCATATCACGCTATTATAATACCATTACCCCCCCCCCCTCATGTCAAGAAGTTTTTTGCGCATTTTATTTCCGAGCTCACATTTTCCCGCACGAAAAAACGCCTGTCCCGTTTGCGAAAACCATGCGTCCCGCCCGGCGAAACGCGGACGTCCGCCGTCCGCGGGACACGCGCAGACCCGCGCTCCCGTAAAACCGGGAGCGCGGGTGCGAGGCGTAAAAAAGCATTCGTTACGGTATGATATTGATTATCTTGCCCGGCTTGTAGATTATCTTCTTCGCCGAGGGCAGACCGAGGAGCGCGAGCGCGGCGGAGAGAGCCTCCGGCTCCGACGCGTCGGGAGCGAGCATGACCTTGCCGCGGAATCTGCCGAGCTGCTGCACGGGAACTTCCACGGCGGCGCGCACGAGCTTGGACTCGTCCGCCGTCGGATACGGCTCTCTGAGCACGCTCGTCGCGTTTCCCGCCGCTTCCCACAGTTCCTCGGATACGTGCGGGGTTATCGGCGCCATCAGCTTTATAAACGTGATCGCCGCGGCGTACAGCGCGTCGTCCGCTCTGTCGTACTTATACATGGCGTTGGTCAGCTCCATCAGCCGCGCGACGGCGGTATTGAACGAGAACGCGGCTATGTCCGCTCCGCAGCGCGCGGCGGCGTAGTGCTCCGCATATCCGAGTTCGGCTGCTTTCGCCGCGTCGGATACGGGCACGCCCTTTCCCCCGAACGCCTTGCGGCATATGCGGTCCGCGCGGTCGAGATAGCGCGCTATCGCGGGAATGCCGTCCGCCTGGAACGGACCGCCTTCCGTATACGAGAACGCGAAGCACAGGTACATTCTGAACACGTCGGAGCCGTATACCGACACATAGTCGTCCGGATTGATTATGTTGCCGCGCGTCTTGCTCATGCGCTTTCCGTCCGGACCGAGTATGACGCCCTGATGCACGAGCCGCGTGAACGGTTCGTCGAAGTGAAGATAGCCCATATCGCGCAGCGCTTTCGTGACGAAGCGCGAATAGAGCAGGTGCATGCAGGCGTGCTCCGCGCCGCCGACGTATACGTCCACGGGCAGCAGCTTGTCCGTCCACTCCGTATCGAACGCCTCTTTGTCGTCGTTTGCGTTGGGATAGCGCAGATAATACCAGCTCGAACACACGAACGTATCCAGCGTGTCCGGATCGCGGCGGGCGTCGCCTCCGCACTTCGGGCACTTGCAGTTCATGTATTTCCCGTTCGCGCCGAGCGGGCTCGTTCCCTTCGGACGGAAGTCCACGTCATACGGAAGTTCGACGGGAAGATCCTCTTCGGGCACGGGCACCACTCCGCAGTGCGGGCAGTGTATCATGGGTATGGGCGCGCCCCAGTAGCGCTGACGGGACACGGACCAGTCGCGCAGGCGGTACGTCACCGTCTTTCCGCCCTTTCCGATCTCGGACAGGCGCGACAGTATCGCGTCCTTCGCCTTTTCGGTGGGCAGTCCGTCCGCAAAACCCGAGTTTACCGCGACGCCGTAATCCGTATACGGCAGTTCCGCCGCGGATCCGTCCGCGCTCGTCACGACGCGCTCTATCGGCAGGGAGTATTTTTTCGCAAACTCATAGTCGCGGGTGTCGTGCGCAGGCACCGCCATGACCGCGCCCGTACCGTAAGTGGAGAGGACGTAATCCGCCACCCACACGGGAACGCGCCTGCCGTTGATCGGGTTTATCGCATATGCGCCCGTGAACACGCCCGTCTTTTCCTTGACGGTGCTCGTGCGGTCTATCTCGCTCGTATGCGCCGCGGCGATCTTGTATTCTTCCACCGCCGCTTTCATTTCGGGCGCCGTTATCTTTCCGACGAGCGGATGTTCGGGCGCGAGCACGACGTAAGTGCAGCCGAAGAGCGTATCCGCACGCGTGGTGAACACGTCGAACGAACCGCCGCCCTCGAGCTCGAACGTCACTCTGCCGCCGTGGCTCTTGCCTATCCAGTTGCGCTGCATGGTCTTTGTCTTTTCAGGCCAGTCTATCTTGTCCAGACCGGAGAGCAGCTCTTCGGCGTATTTCGTTATTTTGAGGAACCACTGCCGCATTTCGCGGCGTTCCACCGCCGTGCCGCAGCGCTCGCAGCAGCCGTCCGACACCTGTTCGTTGGCTATGACGGTGTTGCAGGACGGACACCAGTTTACGGGCGCGAGTTTCTCCTCCGCAAGCCCGTGCTTATACAGCTGCAAAAACAGCCACTGCGTCCACTTGTAATACTTCGGATCGCAGGTCTTTATTTCGTAATCCCAGTCGAAGGACGCGCCCATGTCGCGCAGCTGGCGCTCCATCGTCGCAATATTCTTCTCCGTGCTGTCCTTGGGGTGAATGCCCGTTTTTATCGCGTAGTTTTCTGCGGGCAGTCCGAACGCGTCGAAGCCCATGGGATGAAACACGTTCCAGCCCTGCATGCGCAGAAGGCGGGCGTATACGTCCGTCAGCCCGAAGTTGTACCAGTGCCCGAGATGAAGATTCGCACCCGACGGGTACGAAAACATTTCGAGGACGTATTTCTTCCTGTCCGCGCGGGACTTGTCGAAGCTGTCCAGCCTCTCCTCCTCCCACTTCTTTCTCCACTTCTTTTCAATTGCGATAAAGTCCATAGTTTCAGCGTACCTTGGTTATTTTTCCCTTTTTGACTATATATCCCTCTTTTGCGAATTCCAGAAGAGTGCTGTCCTTGGGCGTATCCGTGTAATACGCGTCAAGTTCCGCGTCATCGCCCAGAGCCATGCGCAGCCGCTTCAGCTTGCCCTCGCGGTAACAGTAAGGATCGACGACCTTGCCTCTTTTTCTGTCTATTTCCGTGGCTATCAGCGTCTTTATCCCCAGCCGACGGCATATTTCTTCGAGAAAAAACGCCGGGGTCGCGGAAATCACCACGTCGTCTTCGCGGCGGATGTCCTTATACCACTGCCCCACTTTCTTCTCGTGCTTGTCCCAGAACCGCACGATATATTCGTCGATTTTTCTGAACCGCAAAAAGGGAAAGAGCATCCACTCGACCACTCTTTCCATTCTGATTAAGCGGAGCAGCTTGAGAATGCCCACTACCATGGCAGGGAAAATCCACAGCCACAGCCACGGACGCCGCGCAGCCGTAAAAAACACGAAATCGCGGTACGAATAGCCGCAATATATCGTGTGATCGAAATCAAACGCCCTCATTTGCGCCCGCTCTTACAGTCCGAGATTGCGCGCAACGGTCGCACCGTCCGCATAACCTACATGCCGCGCGACGAGTCTGCCGTCGTCCAGACGGAACACCGCGGGTATGCTCTGAACGCCGAACGCAGCCGCAATATCCGACTCCTCGTCCACGTTCACTTTGAAAAACTTGACATTCGGGTATTTGCCTTCCAGCTCTTCCATCACGGGGGCGAGCATACGGCAGGGCCCGCACCATCCCGCCCAGAAATCGACCACACAGACGCCCTCGGACGTCTTGCTCTTGAAATTGTCTATATTCAGATTCTCCATATCCGCATTATAACACACTATCTTGTCGTTGACAAGCATTTTTGCGCGTTTGTCTTCCGTCCGGGCGATCGGCGCTTATGCCCTTCACGCCGCAGTAAATGCAGGGGATGAGCACGAGCGTCACTATCGTACCCACTATAAGCCCGCCCATGACGGTGATCCCCAGCGGCTGCATGAGCTCGCCGCCGCTGCCCAGTCCGAGCGCAAGCGGAATCAGCGCGAGCACCGTCGTCAGCGTGGTCATCAGTATGGGGCGCAGGCGCGTCTTGCAGCCCTCGACGACGGCGTCGTAGTGAGTCATGCCCTCTTCCTCGTGCAGCTGTTTTATCTTTTCGAGCATGACTATCGCGTTATTGACGATGACGCCCATCAGCATTATTATGCCCACGAGCGAAACGACGTTGAGCGTCATTCCCGTTATTGCGAGCGAAACGAACGCCCCCGTGAAGCTGAACGGTATCGCACACATTATTATGAGCGGTTTCGTAACGGAGCGGAACTGCGCCGCCATCACCGCGAACAGCAGGAAGAACGACACGACGAGCGCGACATAAAGTCCTCCGAACGCGTCCGAAAGATATTCCGCGACGCCGCTCGTCACGCAGACGTAACCGCCCGCGGCATACGTTTCGCCCGTCGCGGGATCCGTCATATCCAGCGCTTCCCGCGCGGCAGCCGTCAGCATGTCGCCCGCAGTGCCGCTGTCGAGATCGTACACTTCCGCGGTCAGCGTGACGGCATACAGTCCGTCCTCTTTGCGTATTACGGTCTGCACGACGCTTTCCGTAATATCCGCGACCGATCCGAGGGTTACCGCCGTGCCGTCTGCGCCGACGCCGAGCGTGAAGTTTTCCAGATCCTCTTTGCTCGTCACTGTGTCCTCGGCAAAGGACACGACGACTTCCGCCGTTTCCCCGCTTACCGTCGCCGTCGCGGCGGTCTGCCCGGCAATCCCGACGCGCAGAGTAAGCACGGCAGTCGCGTAATCTATTCCCGCCGCGGCAAGCGCGGTGCGGTCGAAGTTTATCGCGTATTCCGTCGCGGTCGCGTCCGCGGAGCCTGCGGAAACGCCCTCGAATCCCGCCGACGTATATTCCTCTCCGCCCGTTATTTCCGTTATCTTTTCGCTTATTTCCGCAAGTTTTGCGGGATCTTCGCCGCGCACGGTGACGGATATGTCGCTCATACCGCCCGTCAGCGACTCTACGATACCGTCTATCTCTCCGACTGACGCGGAGGACGTATGCGGCATAAGCCCCTCATCGCGCACCGCCCGGACGGTCCCGCGCACCGTCTGCGTCAGTTCGGTCGCGTCGCCATCCGTCGTTATGCTTATGACTCCCGTATTGTCGAACGCGAGCAGTCCCTGCACGCCGACGGATACGGATACGCCGTTTATGCCGTCAAGCTCTCCTATCCTGTCCGCAAGCAGTTCCGCGTCCGCCTGCGCGGCGGAAAGATCCGTGCCCGCGGCATACGTCAGGTCCACCTGTATCTGTCCCCTGTTCACAGACGGCAGAAATTCCGTTCCCGCAGTGAGCGCAAGCGCGACGGAAGCGGAAAACAGCGCAGCCATGACAAGCACGATGACCGCCTTGTGTCTGAGCGCGGCGTGTATCACTCTGCCGTAAAAATCCGCCGTTGCCGTCATTATGCGGTTATGCGGACGCTTCGCCTTTTTCTTCGGGGCGGCGCTCTCCGCGGGCGTTCCGTCCGTCCGCGCGTCGGCGACGGCAGCGGCTGTCCCGCCGTCGCTCAGCAATGCGTTCTCATGCACGTCCTGCCGCGCGGCTTCGTCCGAAAGCGCGGCTTTTGCCGCAAGCGCTCCGCCCGTCAGCAGCCTGCGGTCGGGCGATAACAGCGCGTACAGCATGGGTATGACCGTGACCGCGACGAGCAGAGAAAACGTCAGCGACCATATGACCGCCCACGCGAGATCGGTGAATATCTCCGCGCAAAGCCCTCCGACGAACAGTATGGGAATGAAAACGCATACCGTCGTCAGCGTCGAACCGACGAGCGCTCCCGCCACCTCCGCCGTTCCGTTTACCGCCGCGCGGAAAGGCGCTTCCCCCGCTTCCCGGCGTTTGGTTATCGCTTCGATGACAACTATGGAATTGTCCACGAGCATGCCTATTCCCACGGCAAGCCCGCCGAGCGACACCATGTTGAGAGTTATGCCCATGACGTATAACAGCAGCAGCGCGGCGAGCACGGAAAGAGGCATTGTCACCGAAATGATGAGCGACGGCTTTATCTTTTTGAGAAATACGAATATGACTGTCACCGCGAGCACGCCGCCTATGAGCATGCTTACGAGCACGTTGCTTACGCTTTCGGATATGAACTGCGACCTGTCGTCGGTCAGAGCGATCGAAACTCCGTCTCCGCCCGCGTCCGCAATGACCGCTTTCACTCCGTCCACGACGTCCGCCGCATTCGCGCCCTGCGCGGTGAACACGGAGAGTTTCACTCCCTGCCTGCCGTTATGGAACGCATACGAGTCGTATTCGGGCGCGTAACCGTCGTCGCCCGGTCCGAGCACGTCGGCTATATCTCCGACGGAGAGCAGCACGGATTCGGAAGAAGAAAAATCGTACAACCGCACGGCGGATATAAGTCCTTCGGACAGCCGCACTTCCGCAAGCGCGGACAGCTGCGTGCCGATAACGGGAACGGCGGACAATGCTTCCGCGTCATAAGACGCGATCAGTTCGTACAGCGCGTACGAATCCGCATCCGACAGCGGATTGTCCGCATGCTCCGTCTTGAAAGCGATGAGATCGGCGATAAGCGGCTTCGCGGGAGAATCCGCGCCGGTCATCCCGTCGAGAAGTCCGAGAAGACTTACCGCGTCATCGCTCTCGAACGTCGAAAACAGTTCCTCCGCGCCGGAGAACGCCTGCATCGCGGATGCGGGCAGTTCGACCGGAAGCGCGCGTATGTCGTCGGTGCTCGCCACGTCCGAAAGATTGCGCACCTGCACCGTACCGTTTTCCGTTTCGAGACTGCCGAGAGGCAGATCGTACTCCCCGCCGGACATCGCCTGCACGAGAAGAAGCGTCGCGCTTTCCAGCCCGCGCAGCGGCGTGACCGACACGATATGCGAAGGCGCTCCGTCCGTTTCCACGCTGCTCACGCCGTTTATCGCGGCAAGCCGCGCGGACAGCGCCTCCGCCTCTTCCGCGGCATACGAAACGTCCGACCCCGTATCGCGTTCGCTCGTGACGTACAGCGTCGCCGTCGCCTGTCCGTTGAGGTCGACGGACGACACTTCGGGCGCGGAGCAGCCGTCGGGCAGCGATAAAGCGGACACGCGCTCGCGCACATCCGCCGTCTTTTCGTCCGCAAACGCGCCGAAATCGAATTCGAGCATCACCGCGCCCACGTTGTCGTATGAATACGTATAACTCTGCGTAACTCCGCTTACGCCGCCGAGAGCTTCGGCGACGACGCTCGTCACGTTCTCCTCCACCGCGCTTGCGCTCGCTCCCGGATAGGTCACGACCACGCTCACGATGGGTATACCGAGATCGGGGATAAGCTGCATAGGCATTCCGAGCGCACCCATGATTCCGCCGAACACGATGAGCGCGCACAGCATGATTATCGTCACGGGCTGTCTGAATACCATAGAAAGCAGCTTTTTCATTCTTCCCCTCCTTGTGCGGTCATCCGCGCATTTTCATATGCGTTTTTCCGTCGAGACATGACGTGCAATAGGTATATTTATCCGTAAGTCCCGTTTCCGCAAGAGCGGACGTAGGCAGGAAGCCGATGCTTTCGCAGCCGAGATACGCGCACATTTCCTCGTTCGTGCGGCCTCCCGACGCAAGCAGATCCCGTTCGTCCGGCATCTGTACGCCGTAAAGACACTTATGCAGAATGCGCGGGCAGCCTATGCGGAGATGAACGGCTTTCGCGCCCGCTTTTTTGAGCATGGTTATGATGCGCCTTGCCGTCTCTCCGCGCATGAGCGAATCGTCCACGAGAGCGACGCTTTTGCCCTCCACCGTCTTGCGGAGCACGTTGTATTTGAGCTTGATCGCGTATTCCCTCCCTTCCGCGTTATGAGTGAAGAGATTGCGCGAAGAAAATTTGTTTTTCATCACGCCCGCTTTGAGGGGTATGCCCGTTTCGTTGGCATAACCCTGCGCGAACACGGTGCCGCCGTCGGGCACGCCGCACACTATGTCCGCGTCCGCCGGGCACGCCTTTGCGAGCAGCCGCCCCGCCTTTTCGCGGAACGCGTACACCTCGTTTCCGTCGAGTATGGAATCGGGACGGGCAAAGTATACATATTCGTATACGCACAGGCTCGTGCGTTTTCCGCAGTAGTTCTTGAACGAACGCACGCCGAATTTTTCATCGACGCAGACCAGTTCGCCCGGCTCTATGTCCCGGACGTACTCCGCGCCCATGGCGTCCAGCGCGCACGTTTCGCTGGCGAATATCACCGTTCTTCCCTTTCTGCCCATGCACAGCGGACGGAATCCGCGCGGATCGCGCGCCGCCATCAGCTTTTTGGGCGACATCAGTATCATCGAATACGCGCCCTCGAGGCTCTCCATGACTTCGAGAAGACTCGTTTCCGCGCTCGGGCAGGTCGTTCTCGCGCGCGCGATCAGATGCATTATGACTTCCGTATCGCGCGTGGACTGGAATATCGCGCCGTCGTCTTCGAGCGCGGTGCGCAGATTTTCGGAATTGGTCACATAACCGTTCTTTGCAAGGCTTATCGTCCCTTTGCAATACCGCGTCGTTATCGGCTGAATGTTCTCTCGCAGATCGTCGCCGCCGTTCGCGCGGACGTGACCTATGCCTATCTTACCTTTCAGCTTTTCTATCGTGCGCACGTCAAACACCTCGTTGACGTGCCCGTTGTCCTTGACGCAGGTCAGACGGTAATCGTCGTTCGTCACGACGCCGCAGCTCATATGTCCGCGGTGCTGCAACGCAAACAGTCCGTAACACAGATCCCTGCCCACGTCGCCGCCGTCGAGATCGAACATGCCGATGACACCGCACTCTTCCTTCATGTTGTCGCTTGCCATTAAGCCTTTCTCCCGTATTCGTGTGGATTCATTATATAATAATCCCCGCGGAATGTCAATCGTAATTTTTCCCGCCTGCACCGCCGCATGCAAAAAGCGCGCGCGCCTTGCGGCACGCGCGCCCGGACGCGCCGGGAACGACGCGTTTTACCGTTCCTTTTCCTGGCGGGAAAGCAGACGGAGAGAGCCGTCGGCGTTGACGTAATACTTGCGGTATTCCGTCGGGTATTCGTAGAGCAGCACGTTGGGCTCGCCGCGCAGACGGTATATGCGCGGTGCGGGAACGGACGGAGGCTCGGAAGACTCGGGAACGGGATCGCGGGAAAGCCGCGCGTCGTCGTAGTCGCTCAGCCGCATGCCGTCGCCGCCGTAGTTGGACGGCTGGACGTACGGCGAAAAGTCCGCGTCGTTTCCGCTTCGTGAACGGGGCGGCTGCGCGCCCGCGCCGTAATAATACGAATCCATGCCTTCCGCACCCATCAGCGCGTCGCGGGAACCTCCCAGAGCATCGGGAGCGGTCGCCGGATCGGGGGCGGCGGAGCGGTCGATGTATCTGCCGCCCGCCATATACGCGCTGCGTTCATTGCGCGCGTCGTAACGCTCTCCGCCGACGGACGAAGGGCTCCCCTTCATCTCGGACGCGAAGCGGTTCGCCTCGTCGCGCGCGTCCACCGCGGCTTCCGAATCCTCTTCGGGAGAAACGCGCACGGACACGGACGTTTCCGGTTCGTCATCGCTCTTGCGCTCCGTCCGCGACGCGAACATGGAGCGCTGCGCATAAACGTACGTCAGGACGACGCATACGAGCAGCGCCGCCGACAGTCCGACGAAATAAAACCCCCAGTTCGCGCCCGCGGTGCCCGTTATCAGCGACACCACGAGAAACACGACGGAGTATACTATCGGCAGCCAAAGAAACATTCCGAGAAGTATCTTCTTTATCATTCGCCTCTCCCCTCGCGGAAAATCATTTTATGACGTCGAAACCGACGTAGGGCCGCAGCACTTCGGGAACGACAATGCTGCCGTCCGCCTGCTGATACTGTTCGACTATCGCGGGAAGCACGCGGCTGGTGGCAAGCCCGCTGCCGTTGAGCGTGTGGACGAAGCGGTTCTTGCCGTCCGCGCCCTTGCAGCGCGTGGAATTGCGGCGCGCCTGGTAGTCGCGCGCGTTGGATACGCTGGAAACTTCCTTATATATGCCCATGGACGGGATCCACACCTCGATATCGTAAGTGCGCGCCATGGACGCGGAGCAGTCGCCCGCCGCGAGTTTGCTCAGGCGGAAGTGCAGACCGAGTTTTTCCACGAGACTGCACGCCTTGCCCACAAGCTCTTCGAACGCCGCGTCCGACTGTTCGGGCGTCGTTATCTGCACCATTTCCACTTTGTTGAACTGATGACCGCGTATCATTCCGCGCTCTTCGCTGCGGTAGCTGCCCGCCTCTTTGCGGAAGCAGGGCGTATATGCGAACAGCTTTCTGGGCAGTTCGCTCTCCTTTATCACCTCGCCGGCATACAGATTGACGAGGGCCGTCTCCGCCGTGGGCAGCATGAACTTCATCTTCGTGCGGTCGCCCTCCGCCTCGGGGTTTTCCACCCAATACACCTCGTCCCGGAACTTGGGGAACTGCCCCGAACCGAAGCCGCAGTTATAACCGAGCGCGAGCGGCGGGAGTATGAACTCATATCCGTCTTTGACGTGCTCGGATACGAAGAAGTTGAGCAGCGCCCATTCGAGCAGCGCACCCTTGCCGCGGTATATCCAGTGCCCCGAACCGGACAGTTTCACGCCGCGCTCATAGTCTATAAGTCCGTGGCGGCGGCACAGCTCGACGTGGTCGAGGGGGGTAAAGCCGTCGAACGTCGGCTTTTCACCGAACACCTTTACCACTTCGTTGTTCTCCTTGCCGCCGCCTTTGAGATCCTCGTCGGGCAGGTTGGGCAGGACGGCAACGGCGTCGGCGAGTTCCTTTTCGACGGCGCTTATCTGCCTGTCCGTTTCCGCTATCTCCGCGCCCGTCTGCTTGGTGCGGGCGATTATTTCTGAAACGTCCCTGCCCTCTTTTTTGAGTCTGGGCACAAGCGCGCTCGCCTCGTTGCGCTGCTTTTTCAGTTCGTCGCCCTTTACAATGAGAGCGCGGCGGCGTTCGTCGAGTTCGGCTATCCTGCCGAGATCGGCGTCGCACCCCTTGCGCGCAAGCAGTTCTTTCACCTTTTCGGGCTGAGTCAGTATAAGTTTTATGTCGATCATATCTTTATCCTCTCCGGATTCGTGTATTTACGCACATAATTTTATCACACTAATTGCGAAATTACAATAGTTTTTGCGATGTTTTTTGCATATAACTCCGTAAGGAACGGCAATGCCTCCGCTGCATTCCCGCAAAAGCGCTTGCGGACGTTCCGACGGCGCGGGCATAAAATATCTCCCCGCGGGAATCCCGCGGGGAGATACGGTTATTCGACGCACGTGCGTTATGCCTGTGCGTTGTCCGTTACGATACGGATATATCCGAAGTTGAATCCGTTCGCGTCCGCCGAAAGACGAGTGAACACTATGGTGTTGTCGCCTGCGTTGAGTGTGATTTCGCCGAGGTCGATTTCCACGGTGTCGTACCAGTTATCCACTACCTTGCCGCTCTCTTCGGGAACGGTCGCCGGCACTTCCGCGCCGCTGACGAGCGGTTCGCCCGAATTAACGCTCACGCTCATCGACTCGGTGAACTTGATTGCCGTCGTTCTTGTAGTCACGCCGACGATCAGCCTCGCGCTGCCGCCCGCCTCCGAGTTTACCGTAAACGTCAGCGTCGCGCCCTCGTTTTCGCTGAGGTTGCCCACAAGCCCGTCGCGCTGTACTTCAAGGTTAGGTTCGCCCTTAACGCCTTCGCCGAACTTCGCCTCGCTGCCTTTAAGCGTGACGGAAACGTGATCCGCGCACTTGTCCGTGCAGCCGAGTCCGGTGCCGTCGGCGTCCGTGCACTTTCCGCAATCGTCGCAGACGGAGTTGCAGCCATGATCGGAAATGTCCGTTGCGCTCGTCACCGCGATTTATCCGAAGTTGACCCCGATCGTGCTGTCCGAAGACGCTACGGAGAATTTCACGGTATTGACTCCCGCGATCAAGTCTATTTCGCCGAGAAGCACTTCCTGCGTATCGGACCAGTTGTCCGAACTGCCGGAAGGAGTCTGCGCGTCCGTCGCGTAAACCGTACCGTTCACGGTAACCGTCAGATAGTCGCTGAATTTGACGCGATTGGTTCTGTTCGTCACCGCCGCGGTAAGGTTCGCCTTGCCCGCTGCCGCCGCAGTGAATTCGAACGTCAGACTCGCGCCCACGTTTTCGCTGAGATTGCCGACCACGTTTCCGCTCTTGTTCGGCAATCCTTTGACGCCGCTGCCGCGCCGCGCCTGCGTAACTCCGTCGATCTGCACTTCATATCCCTCGGGTTCGGGCTGTTCGGCTTCGATGTCGTCCCTGACCACTTCGAGCGAATAGAAGTTGAAGCTGATCAGACCGTTCGCGGTTATGACCGTGAACTTCACTTCCGTGACTTCCCCTGCCGTAAGCTCTATTTCGCCGAGCTCCACGGCGGTGGGCACGAGCCAGTGATCAGAGCCGTCCGTCGGTACTTTCGCGGACGTTTCATACGGCGCGCCGTTCACCTCGACGGACATATAATCGGTAAAGTTGAGCTCCTGATATCTCGTGGTCACGTTGGCGATGAGTTTTGCCTTGCCGCCCGTTGCCGCCTTGAATCTGAACGTCAGCGACGCCCCTTCATTTTCGCTTATCTTTCCGACGAGTCCTTCGGGCGCGCCCTTGTCGGGAGCCTGTATCGGCAAGCCGTTCTTACCCGCTCCGAGTTCGGACTGCGTACCAAGGATTTCCAGTTCGTGCAGATCGTGACCGAGGCATTTCTCTTCGCACGCCGGGTCATCGCATTCGGCATCCAGGCAGCCGCCGCATATTGTGCACACGGACGTACATTCATGCGGCTCGGTCACGGCGACGTCGGAAAGCAGCGTTATCTTGTCGAAATTATAACCGCTTATGTCGCCGGTCGTCAGAACGGTGAAGCGTATGGTGTTCTCGCCTTCGTCGAGATTTATGCAACCGAGGTTGAAATCCATGAACGATTCGTTCGACCACTGATCTTCATATGCGGGCACGATCGTGGGACGATCGAGATCCCTGCCGTTATTGACGGATACGCCGAACTTCTCTGTGAACACGGTCTGCGTGCTGCGCCTGTTTATCGTGACCACGAGCGAAACCGTAGTCGCTTCTTCCGCATCGACGGTGAACGTGACCGTCGCTCCGGTATTCTGGTTGAGATCGCCTATATAAGTCCTGTCGCCGCTCCTCACTATTCTGTATCCAGCATAGGACGCAGTGCCGTCCCGTATCTCCGCGTCTTCCGCTTCGAACACGTGCGCTTCCTTGCCCGCGCCGCACTTGGTCGCGCACGCGGGGTCCTCGCACTCGCTGTCCAGGCAGCCGCCGCATATCGGGCATTCCTGTTCGCACACATGGACTTCGGGGTCGGGTGTAGGCGTCGGAGTCGGTCCCGGAGTCGGTTCCGTTGCGCCGCCGCATGTCGTGACGGGCACGACTATCGCAACGATGACTATGACGGCTATGACTATCGAGCCGATGAGCAGAATGAGTTTCTTATGGCGAGCAAACCACGAGAGCTTTTTCGGAGGTTCGTAATGTCCGCCGTCCGTGCCGTTGTCCGTACCGCTGCCGCCTTCCGCTCCGCCGCTGCCGCCGCTTGCGGAATAGTATGCCGCCGCCTTGCGCGTCTGCGCCGCCGCTTCTGCTTTCGCCGCTCTGCGTGCGGCGGACGCGCTGCGCCATGCCGCGTATTTATCGCTCGCAAAGATGAAGGAAAGCACTGCCATTACGACGCAGGCGAGCGTCAGCACGCCGAGCACCACCGCCGCCGCGGTAAGCGCAGTCTGCCACCAGGGCGTTATCTTGATTATACGGGTGCTCGTCGACACACCGTTCATGGCAAGGCTGTGCAGCTGATTATACAGTATTCTGTGGCACGCCTTGCGGAGAGCGAGCATGACCGTGGGATTGTCTTTGCTGTCTTCGAAATACGTTTCCGAACCGTTCGCCATCCACATATCGTTACCGGCGATAAGTCCTTCCGCCTTTGCCCACTTGTCTCCCATATGGAACGTATTGCCCGTGCAGGAATCCGTTTCTACTATGCCGAGGAAATCCCACTCGTCACGGAGGATGTCGGTGAGCAGACCCTTATGCGCGCCCGCCCATGTGCAGCCTATGCGGTTGAACGAGCTCATCACGCCGTTCATTTTTCCCTCTTTAACCGCTATCTCGAACGGACGGAGATATATCTCACGCGCGCTCTGCTCGTTGAAGAAGGTGGCGACGCCGTAACGGTTGCGCTCCTGATCGTTGAACGCGAAGTGCTTGGTCATGACCATGACGCCCTTGCTCTGCATTCCCTTTACTTCCGCGCAGAGTATCTCGCCGGAAAGCACGCCGTCCTCGCTGTAATATTCCCAGTTTCTGCCGCTGTAAAGCGAGCGGTGAATGTTTGCGCCGGGCGCGTATACGACGGCTATGCCGAGGTGAAGCGCCTCGTGAGCGAACGCCACGCCGAGATCCTCGATGAGATCCGTATTCCACGTCTGAGCCATGACGACGGGCGACGGGAATCCGAACTGCTGACCCGCGACGGGGTTGTTGTTCTTGACGCCGCCGGGGCCGTCCGTGGCTTTTGCTCCGGGAGCGGCGACGCTCGTCGCGCCCGCCATTTTGAGCAGTCCGTAAGAGCAGAGCCACTGCTGTTCCGTGAACGTCATCTGATTGAGAAGATCTTCCCACTTCGGATCGCCGTATTCCAGTTCGATGAGCATGGCGAGCGTAAGCTCTCCCTCGGGAGCGGTCACCGTGCCGTATACCGGCATTTCGTCGCCCTCTTTTACCTCCGGCTCGTGACCGTACTGCATATCGCGCACCATGGTCTCGTCGGTGCATTTGAGACTGACTGCGGACGTCGGATACGTTCCGTTC
>CASEMM010000092.1 GCA_949289095.1 uncultured Eubacteriales bacterium
GTCGGCAAGTCGCACTTCCCAATCGAACTTGCCGCTTGACTCGCCGTAAGTCGCCGTGGGGGTCTCGCTCTCCCACTTTCCGTCCGTCACGCTTATTATTATGCCGCTTTCGGAAAGCGACTCGCCCTTCGAGTAATAGGGTACTGCGCCCTGCGTGTTGACGTAAACGCCCTCCACGCCGTATTGCACGCTGCCCGTCAGCCCGCCCGCGGACACTACCGCGTCATGCAGACCGGGCGTTCCGAGATCGGGTGCGGAAAGCTCGAACATATCCGCTTCCAGACGCACCGTGTCCGTCCAATCCGGATTGGGCAGCGTAAATCTGCCGCTTGCCGGCGTGCCCGTAAGCTGCGCCCACACGTTGAGATCGCCCTTTTCGGCGTTCATGTCGTCAATCGTTTCGTCAGCGCGATAGAAGCGCCTGAAATCCGCGCTTTCCTCGACGGATATGTGCCTTATGCCGAATACGGTGATGGTATAGCTGCCGCGATAGAGTATCGTGCCGTCCTGCCACGATACGACGACGGGCTTTGTTCCCGCGCTCGAAAGATCGGCTTCCACTTCGCACTCGGACATATCGGGCGTGACGACGTCGCCGTCCTTAGCGATGAGCGTTATCGAAACGCCGTCCGTATTCACTTCCTCGCCGACGATATATTCGGTCACGGTGTCGTCCGTCGTGTTCACGGTGACGCCCGCCGAAATTATTTCGGTTATCTCGGTGCTTGCGCTGCCGCCTATCGCCCACGAGAGACCGAGCGAAAACAGCACCAGCGCCGCCGCGCCGATGACGGCGTATATTATCATTCTGACGTATTTAGCCGACATTGTGCGCCTCCCTGTCCTCGCCTATGACTTCGAGAACGCTGCCGCCTTCCTTTATCGGCTTGAAGAACGCCGCTATAACGATGACTATCGCCGCAACGACGTACATCACCGTTCCGATGATGGCGGGCGGAACGCCGGCGGCATTCGCCTCCGCGTTGCCCATGTTGACAGTGAAATACACGCCTATGTTTGCAAGCGTGCGGCTGATGTGCAGCAGTCCCGCCATGAGAGAGAACACCGCGCCGCCCGCAAATATGAACACGTTGGCGAACTGATTGCCCGCAATGACGGAGTTTATCGACAAAAACGCCATAAGCGCCATGACCGTCACCGAATATACTATCGTAAATCTGTTGAGATCATAGCCCAGCGCGGTATATGCCCTGACGTGATACGCCAGTCCCACCGCGACGAGCACGAGCGCGATCACCGCGAGATAAAACGCGGGGCGAAGTGAAAGAAACACTTTCATCGGCTTGTTCTTTACCGTCATACCGCACCTCCTTCGGTGTCTTTGCCCGCATTGCTCCTGCTTGCGCGCACGCGGAACACCGCATACAGCGCCGCGAATCCCGCCGCCGCGGCCGCGAACGCGACGCCCAGCGCGATGAGCGCGACCTGCCACCACGACATGGACGACGTTACCACGTAATCGGGGCTTATGCCGTTGAGCGCGCTGCTGTTTGCGAGCGCATACAGATAGTAGTGCATATTGTCGCGCAGCGCCTCGCACATATCCGGATCGCTGCGCACCTTGCTCTGATCGTTCCAATCCGTCCAATACTGACTGAGCAGCGATTCGGGACCCGTGGAAGCCATGAACGTGACGTTATTTATAGCCGCATCCTGAATGGTGAAAAATTCGCCCGTGACGACCATATCCGAAGAGCTGAGCCCTTTGAACCCCCATTCGCCGCGCAGTATGTTTTTCATCACGCCGGTATGACCGTTTCCGCCCGTCACGCCTATGCGCGAAAACGTCGTCATCGCGCCGAGCGCGCCCACCGTCGTACCGTCCTCACGCGTCACTTTCGCATCGGACAGCGCGCCCTCGAAACCGCGCAGTTCGAGTTCTCTCGCACTCTGCTCTTCCATGAACTGCGAAAGTCCCTCTCTGTACGACTCCTGCGAGTTGAACGCAAAGTGTTTGGGAGCGAGTATCGCGCCCTTTTCCAGCCCGCCCTCTATAACGCTTCTTCCCATGAGGTTGGCGAGCATGCTGTCCTCGCTGTAATACTCGTGGTTGCGCGAGTTATACGGCGTACGGTGCAGGTTCATTCCGGGCGCCCACTGCATTGCGTTGCCGCTCCATATCATGTCCTCCCCGAACATATCGCCCTCCCGGCGCGCAAGTTCTTTGGAGAACGTCGCGGCTATCATGGGTTCGCACGGCATGTCGCAGGACATGTATCCCGCATTCGGATCGTCGGATTCTACCGCATAAAGACCGCTCGACCTTGATCTGTTGCTCCGCAGCGCGCTCGTGACGTTGCCGTTGGGTCCGTCTATCTGCCACGCGACGGGCGCGTTGACGGAAACTATCGCCTCGTTCTCCGTACCGCCGTAAGGCGAGAGAAACCACGCCTCATAGAACGTCACCTGATCGAGCAGATAGTCCCAGCGCTCGTCGTCGAATGCGGCGAGTTTGAGATCGGCGACGGAGAGATTCTCCATGGGTTCGCCCGTCGTCTCGTCTATATCCTGCGAATGGTCGTAACCGAACGTCGTCGTGACCGCTCCCGTTTTGAATTCGTATTCGCGGTTGTTCAGCGACTGCACCATGCCGTCGGTGACTTCGAGCGACGAATACGTCGTCGGGAACGTGCCCGACCAGTCAGAACGCGTCAGATACGTCACCGTACCCGCATTATAATAATTGTAATCGGCGTTATCCATCCGGTTACGCACGTATTCGCCGTCTTCCGACGTCTGCCCGATAAGCGTCGCATTAACGTCGTTGCCGTCAGCCGTCCAGCCGTCGAGTTCGGAAAAATCGCACGCGACGGCGCAGGACGCGTCGGGAGTTTCCCAATCCTCGGCATACGGATCCCAGCCCTGCAACTCGATGATGTTGTTGAGCGCGGCGTGCGCGCCGTTGCCTATTGCGAAATAATAATCGCCCGCTTCGAGAATATAACCGCCCGTCAGCGTATTGCCCTCGCCGTCGGTATGCGCCGCCGTCTTGTCGTACGACGCGACGTATTTGAGATCGCCCGTAACGGTTATCGTTTCCGTCGCGCCCGCGGCTATCTCTTTCTTTTCAAACGAAAGCAGCTGCACCGCGCTCTTTTCCGCCCTGCGCTGCGTCGTGCCGTTTATCTGCACTTCCGCCCTGTCGTAATCCGTATACGGCGACTGAACGTATAACTGCGCGACGTATTTAGCCGCGAAATCGCTGTTGTTGGTCACGGATACGTCCAGACTGACCGTTTTTGCCTCGAAGTCCACGGTCAGACTGCCCGGAACTATGCTCTCGTCGAAATCCGCGTAGCTCATTCCGTAGCCGAACGGATAGACGACTTCGTCTTCGTAGCTCCACGCGCCGCCCGTCGTCGAACCTGTCTGTGCGGACGCGTTGCCCGAACCGGTCACCGTGTCGTAATATCTCGTTTCGTAATAGCGGTAACCGACGTAAAGTCCCTCGGCGAACACCGTATAGTGCTCGCTGTTCGCTCTCCACGCAATGCGGTCGCCGTACGCACTCTGATTGGCATACGCTATCTGCGTACCCGTCGGGCTGTGCGTGCCGAAGTTCTGCGCCGCGGGAGAATTCGACGCGTTCACCGCGAACGTGTCGGGCAGTTTGCCGGACGGAGAAACGTCCCCGTCTATCACCTGCGCGACGCCGTCCATGCCGTAAGCGCCAGGCAGCCCTATCCAGAGCACCGAATCCACCCTTTCGTCGTTTTTGAGTTCGTCTATCTCCATGGCGACGGCGCTGCAAAGTATGACGACGACGTTATCCGAAATGCTGTCCGCCACGTCTTTGAGAGCGAGTTCGCTGTCGTAAAGCCCGAGCGCGCTCGTATTTCCGCCCGAACCGCTCATTCCGTACGTTCCGGGCAGATAGTCGCGTCCCTCGCCGCTCGCTCTGCCGAGAAATACTATCGCCGCGTCAGAATATGCCGCATAATTGCCGCATTCGCCGAGCGTTATGCTCGGTTCGTTGGGATTGAAGGGACTGCCTGCGCTGCCGTTCGCTTCGCTGCCGCCGGGGTATGAGCCGAACGGCTTGCCGTCGTAAGCGCGTTTCGCATCGGGATTTATGTTTATTCCCTGCGCGGCGAGCGCGGCTTCCAGCGTCACGGGAAGATCGTAAGTCCCGCTCGTCGTCGTGACCGTACCCGCTCTCACGGGACTGCCCGTCAGTCCGCCGTACACCGAATAACTGTTGCTTCCGTTTGTGTCGCGCAGATTGCCCGAGGAATCGTATGTGTATGCGCGGGTGCCGAGCAGGGTCACGTTTATCTCGCCGGGATCGTTCCTGTCGCGGCGAAGGGGCAGCGACGCTGCGCCCGATCCGACGACCTCGTTTTTGAGAAGAACCGTACCTTCCGCGCCTATTTCCGTCGCAAGCGCCTTTCTCGCGGTCAGCATTTCCGTCGTGCTTTCATAGTCCGAACGGAACGCATAGTCCTCCGCCGCCATGCTGCCCGCCGCACCGCCGACTCCCAGCGCCTGATCGATCATGCTCTTGTAATCGCCCGATCCGATCATGAACGCGCCGAACATGAGCGCGCAGAGTAATGCCGTGAGCACGCTCAGTCCCTGCCAGAAACCGCGGACTTTTTTCGTTTTCGCCATTCCTTTCTCCTTGCCCGTTCCGAAACGACCTTCCTTGCGCGCCCGTGACGCTATGCTTACGGAAAACGTGCCGTGACGGAAAACTCTCTGCATATTATATACGGAAAAAGCACGCCGCGCTCTCCGTATGCGACGCGATGATACGTTCTTTCCGCGCCCGTTTGCGCGGAAGGCGGTTGACCGCCGCCCGTAAGTCTCATCATCGTCGCCGAAAGACACGGCTTTCCCACTCTTTCGTTATTTGAGTATAATACCCCCTCCCCGGCAATGTCAATACCTTTTCGGAAATTGATCGCCAAATTGAAAATTAAGCAGATTCATCCGCCGAAACGCGCAGAACCGAACATATTCGCCGCACTTTCCGGACCATTTTGCGGCGATAGTTTCGGGCAAAACGCTTGCCGCGTATTTCTTACGTCTTTCGAAGCGGCAAGTGCGGAGAACGGATTTTTCCGCCCGGACGAATCCGAAAAACGGCGTAACGCCGCGCGTCGGAATCCGTGTCCGCAGCGCAAACGGACGCGATCCGCGGGCAAATCCCGCAGCGCACGCGGTCAAACGCGTTATGCCCGACGATACGCGGGCATAACGAAAGCGGCGCGTGTGCTCACGCGCCGCTTGCTACCGACGTTTCGGCTTGAATTCGTTGAACGTTGGATTCCGAAAAGTTATCTTTTTTAACGGATTTCACTTACTCTTTTTGACCCGCATCCTCTTTTTCATATTTCAATAATTATTCCGGATGCCGCTCGGTCAAACATAATCCGTAAGAATTTTTCTTTTCCTTTTGCGTTCGCATACGTTATTCCGCCCTGTTTTTCCATCATTTTCCGCCTGATGTCCTTATCGTATCCGCCTTTTAACGATCGTGCCTGCGTTTCGTTCAAGTACCTACGATATACCCTCGTCCGCTTTTTGCACTCTTGGATTGATCGCAACGGATATCCCGAAAACCGGGTCGGCGTATACATGCGAATTTCAGCCTCTTCGCCACAACTCCCTCGCTCTCTCCGTCCGACCTGCGTTCTTCCGCATTTAGGGATCGTACGCTTCCTTCCATGCGTCTGCTGTGAAGACCGCCGTCTGCTTCACTCCGCCGGATCCGCCGCGCTTACGTCCGGACCGTCCCGTATAAACATTGCTTCAAACTCCGACTTCCGCTTCCCTACGGTTACCCGTAAAGCATTTGCAGATCTTCGCGTCCGCCGTTGCTTTCCGTAATATTCACACCGCCGTGCCGGGCGTCTTTGCGGCTCGTCCTCACGGACTTCTGCCACTCCCTCGATCGCTCGTTTGTTGTATCATAATTATACAGCAATTTCGGGATTTGTCAATACCTTTTTGAAAAAAAGTCAATAAATTTCGCAAAAATTATAGCAATTAAAACGGTTTGACATTGTAGTTTTCCAAGAATTTATTTATTCTCGGAAAGTCAGCGGGGGTGACCATGCTTATCACTTTCTCGCCGAGTACTCCGTTTTCCGTAATTATAACGGCAACAAGCCGCCGTTTCTCAAATGCAGTAAACACGTCGAGCACCGTAGCGTACTTATTCATCAGACAGTAATTATCGGTTTCGCGTTCGTCTATCGCCTCGCCGCACGTCGTCGTCGTGAGATATTCTGTCAGATTGCCGCCCCCCGACGCGACTTTGGCGATGAGCCCGTAAAGAGCGTACGAATTTATAACACCGATCATGTTTCCGTGATCGTACACGATGACCGTCTTCTGTCTGTTCTCCGCGAACTCTTCGACGGCTCGCAGCAACGGTTCATCCGCTTTTGCCGACACTATCTTCTTGACCTTGAACGCGTCCGTCACCTTGGGCGGACGGCAGATCTGCCTCTCGATATACTCGATATTCTCCACAACCTCGTCGCACGGCACGGCGATTACGGTTTCGCCCGCTCCCGCCGAATGATGCACGATGGCGTTGCGCAGCTTGCCGTAATCGATAAGTTCGCCCGAATACCGCCTGACGGTTATGTTCATATCGCTGCACCGTTTTACGAGATCGGTGAAATTCTGCGTCGGACGCACGCTGTAAATGCTTTTGAGCCGCGCCTCTATGCTGTTATAGCTGCGCAGAAACCTCGCCGCGTTTTCATGTTCCATTATCGTTCTCCCTGCGTTTTTTAATATTATATCATAACGCGCCCGCCGTAGCAAGCAAAATTTCAGCCGCCGCACGCCCCGCCCGGCTTGCGCCGCAATATGCAAGCCGCCTTACCGCCGTTGCCTTTTGCGCAAAACCCTTCCGCGCATCGCGCCCTCGCTCGTCAGTCTTTCGCGGAAGAATTCGGGACTCCCCTTTTACGGCGACAGAAAAACGAATCCGCGTTTACGATAAAAAACGAGTCCGCCACGGCTCTGAGGCACATCGGCGAACTCGCTATGATAAGGGGGAAAATGATGAGCAAAATTCATTCGCTTTGCGGAGTTTGACGATTCTTGTCGAAACATTCCGTAAAGTTTTATTTGTACGAGTATAATACCATACGTCAATGATAATGTCAACTGTTTTTACGGTATAATTCAAAAAATTCCGAAAAAATTTTTCGCAAGCTCATCTGCCGCGAGCGGCGCGGTTGCGGCGGATAATCATCGCCAACGTCTGCGGCGAAATTTCCGGGCGCATCGGGGTCACGGTGCAGCGCGAAATCTCGGTCAGCAGCTTCTCGTATTCGGCTATCTGTTCTTCGAGCATCCGCTCCCTGTCCGTCGCGCCGCACGGACGGGACCGATCCGACGCGGACTTTTCCGCTCCGTCGCGCCGGGAAACGTGTTTATCCGGCATTTCTCCGTTTGCGGACGAACGCGCCGCAGCGCGCAGACGCACGTCGAAAGCAAGGCGTTTCGATTTGTCGGAAAGATTGCGGTACGCTTCGCATATCTCGTCGAAGCGTTCCGCATCTCCTCCGAGATCGGGATGGTATCTGCGTGCGAGTTCGCGGTACGCCGCTTTTATATCGGCATCCAGGCACGTCTGCCGGACGCCGAGTATTTCGTAGTAGTTCTTCAAGGTGGTCATGCCTCTTTACACAAGCGAAGTAAACTCGGACAGCGTATTGCGGAATTCGAGCATCGCCGTTTCGTACGGTCTGTCCGTCATCAGATCCACGCCGGCGTCGCGCAGTATATCGTACGGCGATTTGCTTCCGCCCGCGCGCAGAAATTTATTGAAGTATCTTTCGCGTTCGAATTCCCCGCCGCCGAGCAGCGAATCCGCAATGGTGACGGCGGAAATTATGCCCGTCGCATACTTATACACATAGAATGCTGAATAGAAATGAGGAATGCGCGCCCATTCGAGACGGATCTGTTTATCGTGCGTCACGCCTTTGCCGTAATATTTCTTGTTGAGTTTCATATACAGCTTGTTCATCGATTCGACGGTGGGCGGTTCTCCTTTCGCATCCGCCTTATGCACGGCAAGCTCGAACTCGGCGAACATAGTCTGGCGGAAAAGCGTCGTACGGAACATGTCGAGGTAATAGGACAGCAGATACCGTCTTACCGCAGTGTCTTTCGTTTCCGAAAGCAGATATTTGAGAAGCAGCACCTCGTTCGTCGTGCTTGCGACCTCTGCGACGAATATGCTGTAACCCGCCTTATTGTAGCACTGAGCCTCGTCGGAATACATGGAGTGCATCGCATGCCCGAGTTCGTGCGCAATCGTGAACAGATCGTGCGGCGTTCCCGAATAATTGAGCATGACATACGGTCCCGTGCCGTAAGCGCCCCAGCTGTACGCGCCGCCGCGCTTTCCCTCGTTTTCCATAACGTCTATGCGGCGTTCGCGTTTCATCGTTTCCAGCCGCGATATATATTCCTCGCCGAGCGGAGCAAGCGCCTTTTCGACGACGGAAAACGCCTTTTCGTAATCCATGCCGAAATCCGCGCCTTCCGTCAGCGGCACGTACATATCGTACATATGCAGGTCGCCCAGCACAAGACGACGGTAGTCCACATACTCGTGCAACGACGGCAGAGCCGCGTCGACGGATTTGATCAGTTTTTCGTAAACGCCGGCGGGAACGTCGTCGCGCGACATGCTCGACTGCATCGCGCTCTCATAGCCGCGCACGGACGAGATTATGTTGTTCTTGCGCACGGACGCGGTATAGCACGCCGCAATCGTGTTGATACGCTCCTCATAGAGGGAATAATACGTCGAAAACGCCTTTTTCCTCACCGCACGGTCGGGATTCTGCAGCAGACGCGAATACGTCCCGTGAGTGAGCGGAACTTTTTTTCCGTCCGCCTTAACCGTCGGATGCGGAAGGTCAACGCTGTCTATCTTCTCGAAAATATCACGGAAACTGCCCGTCACTTCGGACAAACGCGCAAGTATATATTCTTCCTTTTCGCCGAGAACGTGCGGCTTGTTCGCCGTTATGCGAGCAAGCGTATATTCATAATCCGCAAAGCGCGGATCCGCCGCCATTGCCGTCAGTTCCGTGTCCGTCAGCGCAGTAAGTTCGGGATCGACGTAGGACAAAGCCGCCACGTAGTTTGCAGACAGGGTATTTGCGCGCGCGGCAAGCGAAACGAGGGAACCGTCCGCTCCGTCGGTGTGCATCGCCATGTTGGCATAAACGTACAGTTTCTCCACCTCGTTGCCAATCTCGTCGGCAAGGCGGAGCAGTTCGAGCGCCATATCCGGATTGCCGAGTTTACCCTTGTATTTTTTAAGTTCCCCCAGCCGCAGACTCGTACGGGAAAACGATTTTTCCCAGTCCAGCCGCGTCGGATAGATATGGCAGAAATCCCATTTGTACTCTTCCGGTATTTCGTTTCGTTTCAATGTATTGCCCCCTTTCCCATCCGGGATACGACGCGCGCTTGCCGCCGTCAGTTTTTAAGCGAATGCAGCGGCGCGGGAATGATGCCGCCGCGTTCAATGAATTCCGAACTGTCCACGTCCGAAACGGGCATGACGGGCGCACTGCCCAGCAGTCCGCCGAAGTTCACCTCATCTCCGACCTTGCCGCCCGGTACGGGTATAAGTCTGACCGCCGTCGTCTTGTTGTTCACAACGCCTATCGCGCACTCGTCCGCGATTATCGCGGAAATCGTCTCGGCGGACGTATCGCCGGGCACGGCTATCATGTCGAGTCCAACGGAACATACCGCCGTCATCGCTTCGAGTTTGGACAGAGTAAGTCTGCCGCTGCGCGCCGCGCGTATCATGCCGGCGTCCTCGCTGACCGGTATGAACGCGCCCGAAAGTCCGCCCACCATGCCGCTCGCCATGACTCCGCCCTTTTTGACCGCATCGTTGAGCAGCGCAAGAGCGGCAGTCGTACCGTGTCCGCCCACGCTGGACAGACCCATGACTTCGAGTATTTCCGCGACGCTGTCGCCTATTGCGGGCGTGGGAGCGAGCGAAAGATCGACTATGCCGAACTTCGCTCCGAGCAGCTGCGCCGCCTTTCTGCCCACGAGCTGACCCGCGCGAGTTATCTTGAAAGCGGTGCGCTTTATGACGTCCGCTATTTCCGTAAGATCCTTGCCCTTGCATTTTTTAAGCGCCGCCGCGACGACTCCGGGTCCGGAAACGCCGACGTTTATGGTCGCCTCTCCCTCGCCCAGTCCCGTGAACGCGCCCGCCATGAACGGATTGTCCTCCACGGCGTTTGCGAATACAACGAACTTGGCGCAGCCTATCGCGCCCCTGTCCGCGGTGCGTTCGGCAAGCTGTTTCACTATGCGACCCGTCACGGAAACGGCGTCCATATTGATACCGCTGCGCGTGGACGCGACGTTGACGGACGAGCATACCATGTCCGTTTCGCTTATCGCCTCGGGTATCGTCGCAAGGAAGTCGCGCTCCGCGTCCGTCATAGCCTTGTGCACGAGCGCGGAATAGCCGCCTATGAAGTTTACGCCTATCTCTTTCGCCGCTCTGTCGAGCGCGCGTGCAAGTCCGATATAGTTGCCGCTCGGCGAACCTATTATGGATATGGGCGTGACGGATATGCGCTTGTGAACGATGGGAATGCCCAGCTCTCCGGACAGCTTTTCGCCCGTCTCCACGAGCCTGCCCGCACGGCGCATTATCTTGTCGTATACCTTCTTCTCCGCCTCTCTGCCGTCGGACGACGCGCAGTCGAGCAGGGAGAGAGAAAGCGTTATCGTGCGGACGTCGAGATTCTGATCGTCCACCATTTCAATGGTTTCGAGTATATCTCCCGTATCGAGCATTTCTCACCGCCCGTCAGATCTTGTGCATCGCATCGAACAGATCCTGATGCTGCACGCGTATGTCCACGCCTATATCCATACCCCGCGCCGCAAGTTCCTTCTGCAGCGTCGAAAAGTCCACCGTCGATTTTTCGAGATCGACGAGCATTATCATCGTAAAGTACTCCTGCATGAGGGTCTGCGATATGTCGCAGATATTGACGCCGTATTCCTTCATTATGACGGCGACGTCCGCTATTATTCCCACTTTGTCCTTACCGAGAACTGTCACTATGGCTTTCATTGTATCTCCTCGTTTATCTCAGGCAATGCGCACCGGCAGCACAAGGTACAGGAAGTCGTCTTCTCCGCCGCACGGCACGACCACGCAAGGATCCGCCGGGCTGTTGAACTTTATCGTAACGCTGTCCGCTCCGCATACGCGCAGCAGTTCGGTAAAATATTTGGCGTTGAACGCGATCGTGATATCCGGTCCGTTCGTGACGACGGGCAGATGTTCGTCGAGATTTCCGCGTCCCGATGCGGACGTTATGCGCATCGTGCGCTCCGCGATATCGAAGCGGACGGGATTGCTCCTGTCGTCGCGCGTCAGCAGCAGCGCGCGTTCGAGACTGTCGTAAAGCTGTTCCGCGGCAACCGTCACGGACGTATCGAAACTCGTGCGTATTATATTGCGGTACTGCACGAATTCGCCCTCGTACAGCACGGACATTATCGTCGTATGTCCTATGTCCGCGCGCACTCTGCCCTTGCTTATGTAAATATTGACTTCCTCGTCGCTGTCGTCGAGAAGGCGCGCTATCTCGTTGACGCACCGCGCGGGAACCACCGCGCTCATGTCCCCCGTCGAAGAAGTGATAGGCTTGACGCACTTGGCGAGGCGGAATCCGTCGAGCGCGACCGCCGTCACCGTGCTCCCGCCTATTTCAAGCAGTACGCCTTTAAGTATGGGGCGCACGTCGTCCTGGCGCACGGAGAACGCGACTTTATTGATAAGATCCCTGAAATCGCGCTTGGTGAGCGCAAAACCGCTGCCGTCGGATACGGACATCGGTACGGGATAATCTTCGGGATCGGCGCACGCGAATTCGCTCCCCGAATCGCCGTAACGCAGCACGAGCTTGTTGCCCGAGCTTTCGAGCGCTATGCGCTCGCCCGTCAGCTTGCGCGTGAAATCGGAAAACAGTTTGCCGGGCACGAGCGTCGTTCCTCCGTCGCTCACGTCGCCCACTATTCCCGTGGTGACCGTAAGTTCGTTGTCCGTCGCCGTAAAAGTCAGCGTACCCTCGCTCGCCTCTATCTTGATGTTGTCGAGTATCGGGTTATTCGATTTCGTGCTTATCGCCCTTATTGCCTTGCCTACCGCTTCCGCAAGATCTCCGCCGTCGCAAAACGCTTTCATTTATCCTCTCTCCTTCGATTTGTATATATTATACCGCAACGCAGGATAAAAGTCAATGTTTTGGCGTTACGGCTCGCCCGCCTTTTATTCTCCGCAAATATTAAAAGAAGCAAACCCGGGTTCGCTTCTTTTACCTTTGAGCGGACTTGATAAAAAGCCGCAGTTTATGACTGCCCGCGTCGAAATATCCTCTCGGTGAAACGTGCGTCCGATCACCCCTGCCTTACTTTTGCTTTTAACTCCTCGATCGTTGTTATTACTTTTGTACGGAATTCCTCTGCGTTTTTTACAAAACGCAGCGTCGGATTTACAGTGGTTCCCTGAATCATCATGCTTGACGACGGAGAAATAACTTCTATCGTATAATATTTCAGCAAACGTCCGAACAAAGTGCTGTTGATCCTTATGGTATCCACTTTATCGAGCATTATGTCCAGCGTCTTTTTCGTAAATAATCCCTGTGTGCCGTAAATGCGTCTGTCGGTCAGCATGAAATATTCCACTTTCATTCTCGCGACGCGCAATATTACACCCAATACGCCGAAAAATATCGAGCATATCAGCGCCGCATATCTGACAATATCGATCAATATTATCGCGACCTCGTAGTAGTCAAATTTTACTTCCGCGATATATTCGTTGACCTTGATAAGTCCCGCAAACAAACCTATCTACGCACCGATACATATCAGAATCACCGTCAAAACCGGAATTATTGCAAAGAAATTCCGCTGGGTTTTGATTATTACCTTTTCTCCGTCCGAAAAGTTGTAGTTGTTCATATTTTCTCTCCTTTGTTATCGTTACAATTATTATTATGAATAAATTTTCGGAAAGAGTGCGCGAACTGCGCATGGAAAAAGAGATGACGCGCAAGGAGTTTGCCGAAAAATTAGGCGTCCTGCAGAGAAATATTTCCTACTGAGAACTGGGACAGCGGGAATGCAGCTTTGATATGCTCATAAAAATATCCGATGTTCTCGACGTTTCCGTTGATTATCTGCTCGGAAAAATCGATTACTGATTTCGCCTGCCTCCGCAAATGCGTCTGCACGCAGGAACCATGCCCGTATGTAATTTTCCGCCATGCTTTCGGGGAAACAAGCAGTAATAACAAGCCGCGGTCACTTTCCCCGCGCGCCTGCATTGCAAACGTTTACCCGTAAGTTTTTCGGGAAAGTGAGGGGGTGCGGGGGAGCGAAAACCCCTTTTTGAAAAAAGCGGGTTTTCGCTCCCCCG
>CASEMM010000093.1 GCA_949289095.1 uncultured Eubacteriales bacterium
GGGACTTCTCGCGGGCAGAAACGTAACAGTGAGCATAGACGGCGACGCGAGTCTGCGCAGCCGTCCCATGCGCCGCGTAACCGATCCGCTCACGGCAATGGGTGCGGAAATTTCCTCGACGGACGGCAAAGCGCCTCTGCGTATCCGTCCGGCGCGGCTGCACGGTATCGACTACGTCATGCCGGTGGCAAGCGCGCAGGTCAAGAGCGCAGTGCTTCTTGCCGGGATAAATGCGGACGGTACGACGCGCGTCACCGAAAAAATCCCTTCGCGCAATCATACCGAGGTTATTCTCGCGGCAATGGGCGCGGATATATCCTCGGATGGCGCGTCGGTGAGCGTGCGGCGCAGCGAACTGCATCCCTGCGACGTGCGCGTCCCCGGCGATATGTCCGCGGCGGCGTTTCTGTTCGGAGCGGCGGCAGCAGTCGCCGGAGGACGGGTGACGGTGCGCGAAGTCGGACTCAATCCCACGCGCACGGGGATACTCGCCAAGCTCGCTCAGATGGGATTGCATGTCAGCACGGACAACGTCAGACGGGGCGCGGAGCCTTACGGCGACGTTACCGTGTTCCGCGACGGCGCGCTTTCGCCCTTTACTGTGGATGCGGAAGAAGTGCCGTCGCTCATAGACGAGTTGCCGCTGCTCGCGGCGCTCGCAATGTACGCGGAGGGCGACAGCGTCGTGCGCGGCGCGGAAGAACTGCGAGTCAAGGAGTCGGACAGAATAGAAACCACCGCTGCGATGATACGCGCGCTCGGCGGGGAAGCGGAGACGCTGCCCGACGGGCTGATAATAAAGGGCAGAGGAAGCGTGCGCGGCGGAACTGTGGACTCGTTCGGCGATCACCGCATAGCCATGAGCGCGGCGGTGGCTGCGCTCGGCAGCCGCGACGGCTGCGAGATAAAGGGCGCGTCGAGCGCGTCCGTCAGCTATCCGGGATTCTGGGAGGCGATATGCTGAAACTGTGCGTGGTCGGCAGCGGAATAAGCTATACGCTTTCGCCCGTCATTCATTCGGCGGCGCTGAACGCGGCGGGAGTGAGCGCGGAATACGGAGTGGAGGACATCCCCGAAGCGGAGTTTGTCGCAAGCGTGCCGCGGCTTCTGCGCGACTACGACGGGTTTAACGTTACGAAGCCGTTCAAGCGCGCGATAATTCCGTACTTGTCCCGCGTCGAAACGGGCGGACTCGATGCGGTCAACGTCGTGACGTGCGGCGCGGACGGCGCGACCGGGTATAATACGGACGCGGAGGGGTTCGCACTCTCGCTGCGTGATCTCGCGGGCGACGTCGGCGGCATGCGGACGCTTGTCATAGGCGCGGGCGGCGCGGCGGAAGCGGTGGTGTTCGCTCTTTCGCGCGCCGGCGCGGAAGTGAGCATATACAACCGCACATACGAAAAAGCGGCGCGCCTTGCCGACGGTTACGGCGCGGCAGCGCTTACCGGCGCGGGGGATCTGCGCGGCGCGGAACTGATAGTCAACTGCGCGACGTACTGCGCCGGAGCTCCCGCGCTTCCGGAGGGTACGGATCTTTCCGGGGTGCGGTACGGCTATGATATAGTATATTCGCCGCGCGTCACGCCGTTTATGACGGCATGTTCGCGTGCGGGAGCGAAAGTGTGCAACGGGCTGGGAATGCTCGTTTATCAGGCAATAGTCGCGGACGGGATATTCACACAGCGTAAAGGAGACGCCTCCGCCATGTATGCGGCGGCGATGAAAGCGATAGAGGAGAACGGCAAATGAAAGTGCTGATAATCAACGGTCCCAATCTCAATATGCTCGGGGCAAGGGAAAAGGAGATATACGGCGAACAGACGCTCGCCAACATGAATGCCGAAATAGCGGAGTTCTGCGCGGCGAACGGCATGGAAACGGTGTTCTTTCAGTCCAATATCGAGGGCGAGCTCGTGGGCGCGGTGCAGGGCGTAAAGTCACGTTTCGGCGCGGATGCGATAGTGCTCAACGCAGGCGCGTATACCCACTATTCGCATGCGATAGGCGACGCTCTCGCATGCGTCAAAGTGCCCAAAGTGGAAGTGCATATATCCAACGTCCACGCGCGGGAAAATTTCCGTCATCTGTCAGTGCTTGCGGACAACTGCAACGGCGTCATATGCGGATTCGGCGCGGACAGTTATAAACTCGCCTGTCTCGCGGTCAGAAACATAATCGAGAGGACGGGGAAGTGAATATCGGGCTGACCGGTATGCCCGGAACCATGAAATCGACGATAGGCAGAGAGCTTGCCCGTATGACGGGCATGCCGCTTGCGGATACGGACGAGATCATAGAGCGCGAAGAAGGCAGAAGCATAAGCGAGATATTTGCGTCGGAAGGAGAGGAATATTTCCGCAGACGCGAGAGCGAAGTCGTCGTCCGCGAGTGCGCGGGCGACGGCAGAATAATTTCCTTCGGCGGCGGCGCGGTGCTGCGCGAGGAGAACAGGCGGGCGATAAGATCAGGCTGTTTCTGCGTGAGGCTGACCGCTTCTCCGGAGCGCATAGCAGAGCGTTGCTGCGGTGATTCGCGTCCGCTGCTCGTCGGCGATACGCTTGCGCGCGTACGCGCGCTTGCCGCGGAGAGAGAGCGGTATTACGCCGAATGCGCGCTGTTCTGCGTGGATACGACGGACATGGTTCCGTCGGATGCGGCGCGCGAGATACTTTCCGCTTTCGAAAAAATTTCAACGTTCGGCAAATGACTTGCAAAAAAGCGCGCATGAATGTATAATAATAAAGAAACAATACACGGACAAAAGGATAAATCATGGATAAAAAGGTACTTCGTTCTGCAATAGATTCCGTCAGGGTGCTGTCTGTCGAGGCGATAGAAAAGGCGAAGAGCGGGCATCCGGGAATGCCTCTCGGCGCGGCTCCCGTTGCCGTTTCGCTTTACGGCGAGCATATGAAGCACAACCCCGCCGATCCGTCGTTTTTCGACCGTGACAGGTTCGTGCTGTCTGCCGGGCACGCTTCGAGCATGCTTTACGGCGTTCTGCATCTGTGCGGCTACGACATAGCCAAAGAGGATCTGGCGTCTTTCCGCCAGCTTCGCAGCAAGCTCCCCGGGCACCCCGAATACGGAGTTACTCCCGGCGTGGAAACGAGTACGGGACCTCTCGGTCAGGGCATAGGCAACGCCGTCGGATTTGCGCTTTCTGAAAAAATACTCGCCGCGCGTTTTAACCGCGAGGGATTTCCGGTGATAAATCACTATACCTATGCGCTTTGCGGCGACGGCTGCATGATGGAAGGACTCAGCTATGAGGCGGCGAGCGTAGCGGGGGCATGGGGGCTTGGCAAACTCATTCTGATTTACGACCGCAACGATATCACGATAGAGGGCGGCGTCGGCGGCGTGTTCGACGAGAACGTGGGAGCGCGTTTCGCGGCTCAGGGCTGGCAGGTGCTCGAAGTGGGCGACGGAGAGGATACGGACGCGTTCGGCGCGGCGATCACGCTTGCAAAGTCGGACGGCGAACGCCCCTCGCTTATAATCGTACACACCGTAATCGGCAGGGGTACGAGCAAAGCCGGCAGCGAGAGCTGTCACGGCGCGCCGCTCGGAGAGGATTGTATCGCGGACATGAAAGCTTCGATGGGCTGGAAACAGCCGCCGTTCACGGCGCTTCCGCTTACCGCCGAGTACGGCAAAGAGGTGGGCGAGCGCGGCGCAAAGGCGCAGGCGGAGTGGAACAAGCTCATGAAGGCTTATAAGGCGGCATATCCCGAACTGCACGCGGAGCTTACCGCGCGCATCAAGGGCAAGTTCGCAAACGTAGTCGGCGACGAGGACTTCTGGGCGGCTGCTCCCAAGGGCAATGCCGCCACGCGCGCGCATTCGGGCGCGGTGCTCAACTGGCTTGCGGATAATCGCATGCCCGAACTCGTGGGCGGCAGCGCGGATCTCGGTCCGTCCAATATGTCGATCATGAAGTCGCGCGGCTATTATTCGCCGCAGACGCCCGCAGAGACCAATCTGCACTTCGGCGTGCGCGAGCTTGCCATGGCGAGCATATGCAACGGTATCGCGCTTCACGGCGCGCTCCGTCCGTACTGCGCGACATTCTTCGTGTTTTCGGATTATTTCAAAGGCTCGGTGCGCATGAGTGCGCTCATGGATCTGCCGGTGCTTTATATTCTTTCTCACGATTCCATCGGAGTAGGCGAGGACGGACCCACTCATCAGCCCGTTGAACAGCTTGCAATGCTGCGCACTCTTCCCAATATACGCGTATTCCGTCCGTGCGACGGACTTGAAACGGCGGCGGCGTATGCGTACTGGTCGCAGGGAAAACATCCCGTTGCGGTAGTGACCAGCCGTCAGAAACTGACTTCTCCCGACGGGACCGACGCGGAAGGCGCGATGCGCGGCGGATATATCCTGTCCGACAGCGGAAAAGAAGTGCCCGACGTGATTCTCATGGGTTCCGGCAGCGAGGTGTATCTGCTTGTCGAAGCGAAGAAACTGCTTGCGGAAAAGGGAGTGGACGCGCGCGTGGTTTCCATGCCCTGTCTTGACGAGTTCGACGCGCAGAAAGAGTCGTATAAGGCGTCCGTGCTTCCGGATGCGGTGCGGGCGCGCGTCGCCGTGGAAGCCGGCAGCTCCGTATGCTGGTACAAATACGCGGGACTGGACGGAGTGACCGTCTGCAAAGACGATTTCGGTCTGTCGGCTCCCGCAAACGTACTGTTCGAGATCAATCGTTTCACGCCCGCGGATGTTGTCGCGGCCGCGCTTAAAAGCATCAGAAAGGTCGGTAAAAAATGACGGATGACAGCGTATTCTACGCGTTCCTTTCGCGGATGAAGTATATAGGCAGGTGGGCGCTCATGCGCAACACTCGCACGGAAAACGTACTCGAACACAGCGCGGCGGTTGCCATGTTCGCTCATGCGCTTGCCGTACTCCGCAACGAAAACGGCGGCGACGTCAATCCGGACCGTATAGGTATGATGGCGCTGTATCACGAAACGGGAGAGGTGCTTACGGGCGATCTTCCGACGCCCGTCAAGTATTTCAACGGAGATATCACGTCCGCTTACAAGGATATCGAACGGCGCAGCGAAGAACGCCTGACCGGATCCCTTCCGGACAGTCTGCGCGCCCCGGTGTCCGCGCTCGTTTCGGGCGGTACGGACGAGGAGCGGCGGCTGGTCAAGTATGCGGATACGCTCGCGGCTTACGTCAAGTGCGTCGAGGAACTCGCGCAGGGCAACACCGAGTTTGCCGAAGCCGAACGCTCTACGCTCGCCAAACTGCATGCGTATAACAGTCCCGAAGTCGAGTATTTTCTCGGACATTTCGTGCGCCCGTTCGGAATGTCCCTCGACCGTCTCAGCCTCGGGCTGAAATGATCCGCAGGCAGGCACAAAGCGAAAAGCGCGAATGGCACGGGCGCTCGGTTTAACGGCGGTGTTCCGCGCTCGGACGGACGGCGCTGACGATAATACGGTAAGAACAAAAGCAAGCGATCTGCCGCTTGCTTTTTTGTCTGTCCGTAAACCGCGCCCCCGTAAGGGCGTCTGTTTTGCGTGTTTAATCCTTGCGCGGATAGGGAAAATACCGCGATACCGAATTATATACATTGCGCGAAAATATGCGTGAAGCCCGCACGAAAGTTGTTTGCCCGTGCCGTGAACGTGGCTGTGCGTAAAACGGACGGCAGGTTGGTTTATAGGATGCACGGCAATCGGATGAGAGTTCCGTTGCCGCTGATGTAACGAATGCTTACAGGTAAGTTTATGCCGCCGGACATCTCTTATCATGCAGCCAGCTCGATGCCGCATGCGCCGCCGCGCGAGGCGATGATATCGAGCAGATCCGCGATTTCTCCGTTCGGGCAGCGCATTATGAGAGCTTCTGGGTTATCTATGTGCACGATCATGCGCGGCATGACCAGCCCCGTGCGTTCGCGGCGCGCTATGTCGTCGTACGCACTGCGCAACGCCGTCAGCGCGGCGGAGTATCCGGTTATCTCTTCGCCGTAGAGCAGATAATCCGAAGGGCAGCGCAGCCTCGCGCCGCCGCTGCTTATCGCTACTATCTGAAGTTCTTCGGGGCTGAGCATTTTAGTCACTTCTCCGATTTCGTACTGCGCTATCATATTCGTTATCTCCTTCGTATCTTCGTTTTTTTATATGATAACGCATATTTGCGGACAATAGTGTGTCCGCAATTAAAAAAAGCGGAAATTTTTATATTATTTCCGTTTTTTGATCGCTGTCGGTATATGTCTGTCCGGATTTTCGTTATCGGTCTGTCATCGCTTTTACGATCACGAGAAGCGCGCCCCTTTCTTCGCTGTCGAGCGTTCTTATGCGGCGAAAAAGTTCGTCGTTTTGCGCGATACCTTCCGCGTGTTCTTTGCCGTCCGCAAAAAATTCGGAAAGCGTTATCCCGAACGCCTGGCATATCGCCGTCAGCGTCTTTATCGACGGCTGCGTTTTGCGGGAATACATGTTGAGCAATGTGGATTGAGTGATCCCGGCTTCGAGCGCAAGCATATACATGCTCCATCCGCGCGCTTTCCGCATTTCGTCTATTTTTCCGAGTATATCCATGGTCTGTGCCTCCCGTATGTAATAATAATATACATTTGTTTACGATATAAAACCCATAAGTAGCATATTTTGCTTGATTTTGTATTACATATGTATTATAATATATATAACAAAAGACAATGTCCCGGCTGTTCGGGACGAAAGGAGGAGTATGGATAGCAAGACTGTATCGCTCAGATGTCCGAACTGCGGTTCTTCGGATATTACGTTGGAGAGCGAAAAGCTCGCCGTATGCAAAAGCTGCGGCGGAAGGTTTGCGATCGCTGAAGACAACGGGGTACGCAATATTTATGTGACGAACGAGGTACACATAAGCGAGGGTACGGGAAGATCCGATCACGAGAACAGAACCGTAGAAAACGTAGTCGACGCGGTAACGGTAATGAGAAACGTATTTATCGATCTTGCCGACGATCCCGATGTTCCGGAAGATATTTTCGATTCGGATTTCGGCGCCGTGGTTTCCGAGATCGATCAATATCTTTGCGCCGATTACGATGTAAGTGTTACGTATTCTGCCTCTGTGGGCTACGACAGAAAGGAAACGTATTACGACCGGAATTCGCGTGGCGAATTGGTAGAAAAGACACGCACCGTTACGGATTGGCAGCCTTTCAATGGTCATCAGAATTTAAGGGAAACGGGAATAGTCGTATTGCGGACGACAGGAGATACGGCTGTGCAGTGCGCGCGTTTCGGCGCATGGTTGGATGTATTCGGCAATTCTGTTCCTTTTGAACAGGGCAATGTTGACGAAGAGCCGTTGGTTCCGTCGAAGGACAGTTACAACGAGGCGCGAATGAAAGCCGAGAGCAGGGCGGAAACCGCATGCCGCTGCTCGCTTCCGGGAGATCGTCACAAGGATTTCCGCGCTTCGTCCGTATCTGAGCTTAATGGCAGCACTGTATATGTTATCCCGGATTTTGTTTTGCCGTATAAGTACAAGGGGAACGAGTATTCGTCGCGCGAGTATTCGTGCAGTACGATTGCCGATCAGATAACGAGACCGTCCGATAAAGCGAATAAAGAAGCGAAAATATCCGCAAAATTAAGACCGTTTATCATCCCTTCGCTCGTGATTTCCGTAGTGCTTTTTATCACGTCGATAGTATTTATTGCGGTCAGTCCCGTCGTAGGAGTGCGCGTCAGCGTTATACCGGTATTGCTTGCCGCGTCGATATGTCTGTTTGTGTTTGCCAATATAAAACGCAAACGTCTGATATCCGATTACGTGAGATATATACAGCAAATAAAAATCAAAGGATTGGAGAGATTGTTAGCCGAAAAGAAACTCTCTCCTTTGACCGGCGACGAGAGGGCGTCCGTAACGGACATTGCGACGAAAGCGAAGGCGGTGAAATTCAAAAACGCGCTGTATATAGTCGATGTTATTGCATTCGTTGTCGTTGCCGTCATGAGTTTCATTGCGCTGTTCTGACAGACATGAATAACGGAACACTTGTTCGGGAAAGCATTCCGTGAGATTTCCGACGAAATCTTCGCGGAATGCTTTTATTTGCTTTGTCGTAAAGATCTGCACACTTTCAAAAACCGTTCTACGTTGCGCGGGCATGAAAGAACGGACATGCTTTGCCGGCATGTCCGTGTAAGGTTATGTTTAAGTTGAAGTTTCCCGCGGAAATGAGTGTGCGGATAAAATTTTTTTGCCGAAAAAGTTTTTGCTCCGGCAGATAATTCTCATTCCCGGAAAGCCGGCGTGATATCGTAGTCGTGGTCGG
>CASEMM010000094.1 GCA_949289095.1 uncultured Eubacteriales bacterium
ACGGCGGAATTTACACCGATATATCCGCGCTTACCATGACGTATGAGGATGCCGCAATAAAGGCAATCAGACCGTCCGACTGCGAGAACGTCATTCTGCAACAGGGAGTGAGTGAAAACAACGCACGTTACAATATCGGCAGAACGGATGACCTCGGCAAAACTTCCGCCGTCAGCGGAACGGATATGGAGCTGAAAGCAACGTATACCGATGTTTACGGCGAGGGCGACGGCATGACCTATACGCTTGCGAACGTTCATGCTTCGGCAAAAGGCGTGACGTTCAAAGAGGTGAGCGGCGGCGGAATTCATTGGGGCGACGAGGGCGCCGCCGTTGCGGTATTCGTTTCGTTCACCAACAGCGGCGATGAGGCTCTCACCGGCATGGCATACGGCACGGAGTGCGGCATAGTGGAAATAGGCAACGTCGGGATCGGCGAAACCGTCACCGCAAGTGCAATCCTGACCTCGGACGGCGCGGTTCACTGGACGAACCTGTTCTGGGAAGGTGCTGCTCCGACGACGTTCACGATGACGATCTATACCTATAACGTTTAACAAGGCAGGGCAGATATATGAATTTCAAAACATTCTGGAAAAGCAGAGGATTCAAGAGCTGGTTCTGCGCGTTTATACCCGTATTCGCGCTGCTGCTCACCGTATGCCTGCTGCTTACATGCAATTCGTTTCTGTATCAAACGCTTAACAGTACCGTGTTAGGCGGCGAGAGACGAGTACTGAAAGAGGGCGATGCAAGCAAATATCAGTATTACACCGCAGATTATGAAAATAAGGAAGAAGTATACAACGCGGCGAACGTGTTCAACGAAGAGATTTCCGAAGAGGGAATCGTACTTCTCAAAAACGACGATAATACGCTGCCCGTTGCAAAAGAGAGCAAAATAACCGTATTCGGCAAGAATTCCGCGGATATCGTCAGAGGCGGATCCGGCTCCAACGCGAATGCGGGCGGCGATGTGGTCAGAACGGTATACGACAGTCTGGATTCCGCCGACATTTCGTACAATCCCGAAATGAAGAAGTTTTACGAGGATGACGGACGTTCGGGCAGCGGAAGACCGCAATCGCCGAGCATGGATTCGTCGATAAGGGCGCTTACCGGATTTCCTACGGGTGAAACGCCGGCGGAAAAATACGACGAAACGGTCAGAAACTCATGGAAGGAATACGGTGATATGGCGTTGGTCGTCATATCACGCATAGGCGGCGAGGGATTCGATCTGCCGCGTACGATGTTCTGGGACGGCAGCGAATATCAGAACTGGGACGGCGATACGCTTATTCCCGGCGCACGCAACAAGGACGATCATTATCTGCAGCTCGATCAGAACGAAACGGACATGATAAAGACGGCTGCGGAAAACTTCGATAAAGTCGTTATAGTGCTTAATTCTCCGACGCCCATGGAACTCGGATTCCTCGACGATCCGACCCATTACGCATACAGCGAAAAAATCGGCGCCTGTCTGTGGATAGGAACGCCCGGAAACACGGGTATCATGGCTCTCGGCAGAGTACTGACGGGCGACGTCAATCCGAGCGGAAGAACCGTCGATACATACGCGCGCGATTTCAGACTCGATCCGACGTGGAATAATTTCGGCAACAATCTTAAAGCGGGCGGAAATCAGTATAAAGATAAAAACGGAGAGGCCCGCAATGCATATTTCGTGCATTACGTCGAAGGTATATACATCGGTTACAGATACTATGAAACGCGCGGGTTCGAGGAAGAAGAAGCCGGCAACGGCGGGTGGTATGACGATAACGTAGTATATCCGTTCGGCTACGGACTCAGCTATACCGAATTTACGCATTCGATAACATCTGTTTCTCAAAGCGGAACTCTCGACATCGAAAAGCCGATAGAAGTGACGGTCAAAGTCGAAAACGCAGAGGATTATGCGGGTAAAGACGTAGTTCAGCTCTATTACAGCGCGCCTTATACCGGAGGAATCGAAAAGTCTCATGTCGTGCTCGGCGATTTTGCCAAAACTCCTGAAATAGCGCCCGACGGCAGCGCGGAAGTGACGCTTTCCATAGATCCGCGCGATATGGCGAGCTACGATTATTCGGACGCTAACGGCAATCATTTCAGCGGATACGAACTCGAAAAAGGAACTTATATGTTCTATGTCGCGGAAAACGCTCATGACAGATCGCTGTCATTCTCTCTCGAACTCACGGCGCCCGCAATGTTCGACAAAGACGAAGTTACCGAAACGGAAATAAAGAATCTTTTTGACGACGTGAGTTCGCGCATACCCGAATACACGAGCCGTTCCGATTTCGCGGGAACGTTCCCTCAGTCGCCTACGGAAGAGATGATGACGCTCAGCGACGAAGATCTTGCCGCGTTCAATGCGACATATACGGATAACGCGGTCGATCCGTGGTACACTTCGGATATGCCGTCGCAAAGCACTGTCGAACTGACGCGCGACGATACTACGGTAAAACTCTATGACCTCATAGGCAGGGATTACGGCGACGGGCTGTGGGACGATCTTCTCGATCAGCTTACGGTCGATCAGATGCGCACTCTCATAGAGATAGGCAACTATCATACCGAAGCGATAGAGAGTATAGACAAACCGCTGACTACCGATCCGGACGGTCCGATGGGATATTCGCTGTTCATGGGCAACACGTCCGTGTACGACACGTGTTATTATGCAAGCGAATCGCTCGTCGGTTCGACATGGAGCAAAGATATAGCAAGACGATTCGGCGTCATGATAGGAAACGAATCGCTGATAGGGAATGAGCGCGGAGACGGAAGAACATATTCCGGCTGGTACGCGCCGGCGGTCAATCTGCACCGCAGTCCTTTCAGCGGAAGAAACTTCGAGTATTACAGCGAAGATCCCGTGCTTTCCGCACAGATGGCAGTAAACGTGATAAAGGGCGCGATGAGCAAAGGCGTGTATTGCTATCTCAAACACTGTGCGCTGAACGACCAGGAAACAAACAGAGATTCGAACGGCATAGCGGTATGGGCTAACGAACAGTCCATGCGCGAACTGTACTTCCCGCCGTTCGAAGAAGCGGTCAAAGAGGGCGGAACGACCGCAATGATGAGCTCGTTCAACCGCATCGGTTTCACATGGGCGGGCGGCAGTTACGACCTTCTGACGCGGCTTCTCCGCGACGAATGGGGATTCGAAGGCATGGTCGTCACGGACTATAATCTGCAGGCGTACATGAATCTCGATCAGATGATACGCGCCGGCGGCGATCTCAACCTCAGCCAGGCAAAATCGCTGCGCAGTTACGACAGTGCGACGGCGGTGAGCGCGATCCGTCAGGCGGCCAAGAACATACTGTTCACGGTGGCAAACAGCAATGCGATGAACGGTATGGGAGAGGGCAATGTCTGGGGATATGCGCGGCCGATATGGTTCATAGTCATGTGGACGATGTTTGCCGTAATTACCGCGGGACTGCTCGTGTGGGGATTCTTCGTATGCCGCAAGGTGGTCGTCGCGTACCGCGCGGGAGTTCGTGCGGGAACGATAGTTCCGCAAAAACGCGAAAAAGATCCCAATTATAAACCCACATTGCTGTCGCGCATATTCCTCGGTGCGGTAGCCGCGATAGCCGTTGCCGGCATGGTAACGTCTGCCGTAATGATGAGTACGCCGCCGCCTTCTGACAGCGTACCGCAAATATACGCGCCGCAGGTGCGCGGAATTACGGTAACGCTCGATAACGCTCCCATCGAAGACAATTCCGTAACGGTCGAGCTCGGCGGTACGGAGAGGAGACTCACTGTCAGCGTGGACACGTACGGCACGGTCACCGGCGGAGTAACGTATGTAAGCAGCGATAAGTCCGTCGCAGAAGTGACTGCGGACGGAATTATAAAGGCAAAAGCTGCGGGCGATTGCAGCATAACCGTTTCCGTGAACGCGGATCCCGACGTTTCGGATACGGTATATGTAAAAGTCGTGGATAACGGAACATCCGCCGCATACAGAACGGTCACCGTTTCGGGAGGCTGGGCGAATATTACCAACGCATTGCCCGGAACGACTGTACTTCTCACGCCCGAAACGCGCGAGGGAATGACTTTCACGCGGTGGGAGTTCGATACCGAAGTAACTGCGACGGGCAATATATTCGTAATGCCGGACAGCGACGTAACGGTAACGGCGGTATTTGCGCCTCTTTCATACAATGTAACGCTCGTCGGCGCGCATTTCGCCGACAGCTCGCAGACGGCGTCTCTGCCTTTCGGAAGCGCTCTTCCGACGGACATTACTTTCGATACGCCTCTTGACAAAACGGATTATCTGTTCGGGTGGACGGATGAAAACGGCAGCATACTTACTGCCGTGCCCGCCCGCGATGTGACGCTCACTCCGTTCGTACTGACAAGAAAAGATCAGCTTACTATGGCTGCAAACGGCTACGATTACGGCACCGGCGTACAATTTGACGGAACTTCGGGTACGACGACAATAGGCGACGACAGTGCCAATACCGTGACGCTCACCGCAGGTCATGACATGCTTCGCATTAAGAGCGGCGGAGTGAACGGCGGCGACAGCGAAAACGTATACGTTACGATAGTTCTCAGAAACGACAGTGACTTTGCCGTTACGCTCAAATACGAGATAGAATTCAACGGAACTGTCTGGGGGCCGGAAGCGTTTACGCTCGAAGCGGGCGAAACGGTTACGATAGGCATAACGGTGAGCGGACTTGCAAGCAGCGAAACACCGTATCATCGCATTATATTCCCGGACGGTTCGCAGGACGGCGCAACGATAAGTTACTGCGGATTCCTGATGCAGGCGAAATAAGGAGACAATGAGATGAAAACAAAAATCACTAAAATATTGCCGATATTCATTTCCGCTCTCGTTGCTTTCGGCATATTCGGATTCTGCATGTCCGACGCGGGACGTATAACGGCGGATGCGGCGGCATATAACGGAAACTACTATTTTGCCGACTTCGACACCGCGGCAGAGGCGTTCGAAGCAGGCGATGAACTGAACAAGGAAATACTTTCGGAAGGCATTACGCTTCTCAAAAACGAGAATTCGCTGCCGCTTGCGGAGGGTGCGAAGGTGAGCCTGTTCGGCAAGCGCTCGACGGATATCCGCTATGGCGGCGGCGGTTCGGGTTCAGGCAGCGGCGGCACTAAAATAACGCTGCGCGATTCGCTCGAACGCGCGGGACTGCAGGTCAACGATGTGCTCTGGGACTTCTATGACGACGATTCTCAGTCGGGTACGGCAGGCGGCGCGCTTTATACATACCGCGTTGCGGCGGGTCCGAACGGAGGTCTCAACGAAACTTCGACGAGCAGGCTCGCGTCATGCGAAAGCAGCTATTCCGAATACGACGACGCCGCGATCGTACTTATTTCCCGCATGGGCAACGAGGCGGGCGATCTGCCGAAAGGAATGTCGACCGGATATTCGGGAGGCAAGCTTAAAGGTACGGGCGTTTCCGGCGCGCGCAAAGCGGACGACCACTATCTGCAGCTCGACGCCAACGAGGCGGCATTGCTCAAATACGTGGGCGACAGATTTTCAAACGTGATCGTAGTTCTGAATACGGGCGCGCAGATGGAAACTGGTTTTCTCGACGATCCGGGTCACTATGCATATCACGAGAACATAAAAGGCGCGATCTGGACGGGTTTCCCGGGTAACGGCAACGGATTCGAAGCGCTCGGAGAGATAATAGCGGGTAAGATAAATCCGAGCGGACACACCGTGGATACTTATGCGCGCGACTTCAAGGCAGATCCTACGTGGTCCAACATGGCGACGTATACCGATAATCTGTTCAAATATACTAATCTGTCGTCAAGATCTTTCGTCAATTACAGCGAAGGAATATACTCCGGATATCGCTATTACGAAACGCGCGGATTCACGGAAGGCGCCGAAAAATACGAATCGCATGAGACATTGCTCGGACAGACCGAAACGCAGGAATGGGACAGTTGGTATGACGCACACGTCGTATATCCCTTCGGCTACGGATTGAGTTATACTACGTTCGACTGGGAGTTCGTCGATTCTAATATCCCCGACGGAGGAACGCTTGAAAAGGACGGTGCGCTGAACATACGGGTAAAAGTAACGAACACGGGAGAGTTTTCCGGCAAAGACGTGGTGCAGCTGTACTTTACCGCGCCGTATGAGGACGGAATTACGAAGATAGAAAAGCCGTACGTCGAACTCGGCGACTACGTAAAAACAGGTTTGCTTGCTCCGGGAGAAAGCGAGACGGTGATGCTTACCGTCAAAACGCGCGATCTCGCAAGCTACGATTATGCGGATGCTAACGGCAACGGTTTCAAAGGCTATGAAGCGGAAAGCGGCGTTTACGGCATTAAAATAAGCCGCAACGCGCACGACGCGGTAATCGAAAAAACCTATGCCGTTCCGGATGATGAAGGCGGGTATACGTATAGTACTTCGGAAAGCGGAAACGAAATCGAAAACAGATTCGGCGATGCCGAAATGGAGGGAACGGTTTACCTTTCGCGCAGCGACTGGGACGGAACATTCCCCGAAGAACCCACCTCCTCCGAACGTACCGCTCCGCAGAGCGTGATCGACGAGGTCAACGCTACGAGCAACAGCAACGAAATAACCGCGGGCGACGATTCGTCAGATCCGTGGTATACGGACGAAATGCCTGTCACGGGCGCAAATAACGGCATCATGCTCGAAGATCTTTACGGTCTGCCGTATGACGATCCCATGTGGAGCGAATTTCTTGACCAGCTCGACCTCGGCACGCGCAGCGCCGTCGATACGGCGGGAACGATGGTAAACGCGGTATGGCGCAGCGGCTGGACGACCAGAGCAAACGACAAATTCGGCGTACCGAAGTTCAGCCATGAGGACGGTCCGAGCGGTATTGCGGGAAGGTACGTAGGCGGAACGTATACCAACTTCGCATCCGAAACCGTTACCGCGTCCACATGGAACAAGGAACTTGCATATAAAAAAGGACTCATAATAGGCAACCAGGGTCTGTTCGGCAGCGGTACGGAAAGAGTGCATGCTCTTTACGCTCCCGCATGCAACATTCACCGCACGCCGTTCGGCGGCAGAAACTTCGAGTATTTCTCAGAGGACGCGCTTCTTTCCGGCGAAATGGCGGGCAATATAGTCCGCGGATGCAACGAAAAGGGAATGATTACTTTCGTCAAGCATTTTGCCGTCAACGATCAGGAATCCGACAGAGATAAACTGCTGACGTGGGCAAACGAGCAGACGATAAGAGAAATTTATCTCGAACCTTTCCGTATATGCGTCGAAAAGTATGAATCGCACGGCATGATGAGCGCGCTCAACAGCCTCGGCGCCGTGTGGACAGGCGGAAATTATGCGCTTCTCACCGAGGTACTGCGCGGCGAATGGGGATTCGAAGGCGTGGTGATAACGGACTACCTGCAATCCCGTCCATCGCTTAACGGTAACATGATGATACGTGCGGGCGGAGATATAATTCTTGCCACGAGCGGCGCAAGCCAATATCCCGAAGCTCTGGACAGCGCGACTACCGTCGCATGTATCCGGCGCGCCGTGCACAATCTGTATTATACCATACTGAACTATTCGGCGGCGTTCAACGCAAATACGATGAACATTCTCGGCAACTTCGCCGGAGGCACGCTTTCGCCCGCAATCGACGGAGTGCTGTACGAGCAGTCCGTTGCCACCGTATCGCTCAACAACGGAACGGCTCCGTCCAATGTGACTTATTCGCTCAAAGAAGGCAGCAGCCTTCCGCGCGGTCTCGAACTGCAGCCGGACGGAACGATAAGCGGAATAGCGCGGCTCCAGAGCGAAGCTGCTGTGTTCACCGTAGTTGCGAATTACGGTCTTGCGCGGCGCGAAGCGACATTCACGCTTCCCGTTGCGGATAAGTATAAGTCTGTGGTTTACGTCAAACAATCGGAGTCCGTGGATTGCATAGCGGGCGAAACGATTGACGCGGATGTTGACTGGGCATATACTCTTGACGGAAAGAAACATACGATAACTTACAGCCTTGCCGAAGGCTGCATACTTCCGGACGGTATTACACTTACTTCGGACGGCAGGATAACGGGCAAATCGGATATACCGTTTTCAGATTATCCCGTGACGATAAATGCAAACAGCGACGGCATGATGTCCATGTCTGTGACGTTGCTTCTGAATAATTATAAGAACTGGTCGTTCACGTCAGACGCATTGCCTGCAGCAAAGTTCGGGTCGATGTATTCGGCACGGATAGGTTCCGGAGAGGACAACGCGCTTGTATACGCTCTTGCAACAGGCGACAGTCTGCCGGCGGGGCTCAGGCTCACGAGCGGCGGAATGATAGTGGGCATACCCGAAGAAGCCGGTTCGTATACGTTTACGGTCACCGCGAGCGGTACGGATTATAAAGCGGGCGAAAAGACCTTCGTTCTGAATGTCGGCGTCGGGTTCGAGTCGTTCACTCTGGACGACGCACAGGCAGGTTCGGCATATGAAGCCTACGTCAATTTTGCACAGGGCGCCAACGACATCGTATATACGCTGTCTGACGGCGAACTCCCGCACGGACTTACTCTTTCGCGCGACGGCGTACTTTCCGGGACGCCGGTAAGCAGCGGTAACTATACGTTTACGGTAACTGCAAAGTCCGGCATGCTTACGGACAGCGTAACTTTGTCGCTCCATGTAGCCGATGCGACTTCGTATGCCGTATATACTGCCGGACTCGTGATAGGAATAACATGCACGGTGCTTGTCGCCGGCGGAATAATAGTTTATGCTACGGTCATCGGCAGACATAATTATAAGGACGGCAAATTCAGATTAGGAAAAGGATTTATCGGAGGAACTGCAGCTACGCTTGCCGTAATGCTCGTAGCCGTAATAGTATGCGGCGCGGCGTTTGCGCCGGCTTCCGGATCGGGCAGACAGACATTCACGTTCGAAGCGGAGTACGTATATCTCGATGAATTCATGGGCGCGGGCATAAGCAATTCCGGCGAAGGCGTAAACAACATATACGGCAACGGCGAGGCAGACATCGAAAAAGGTTACAGCAACGGCTACTTCCTCGGCAACACTTACGCGGAAAACTCCATAGAATTCGTCATAAATTCGGACAGAGCCGCAACGGGTACGCTTGTGCTTCGCCTTGCGTCCGAGCTAGGCAATATGAAGCTGGATAACAGTTCTTTCGGAATAGAAGTCAACGGCGCTGAAGTGGATTACTCTGTAACGGTAGCAAATTCCGCAGCCGGTTCGTATGACTTTGCGGATTATCCGATAGCAACGATAAATCTCGCCTCGGGTCAGAACGTAATTAAACTGACGATAAAGAGCAATACGCTTAAAGACGGCAACAGTACGGGCGCGCCGCTTATCGATTGCATTAAGATCATGACCGATGCGCAGCTGTCGTGGACGCCGCTTACGGACAATATCGACCGCATAGGTCAGGTGTGATGCGGCATGACCGGAAGGAGACATAGCAATATGAAAAAGAAAATTGTATGCGTACTCGTGACAATCGCCGTACTTGCGGCAGCGCTCTGCATGACAGCGTGTTCCGGAAGCGATCTTGAAAGCATATCCGTTCGCGGACAGACGGCATATTTTGTCGGCGACGACTTTGCCGGAGCTACGCTTACCGCAATATACGCCGACGGCAAACGCGAACAGGTGGATGTTACTGCCGATATGATGAAAGGTTTCGATACGTCATTCGCAGGCAGTCGTACCGTACTTATCGAGTACGGCGGTTTGACAGCCGAATTCGCTTTGACGGTAAGCGACATATTCGCGTCTTCTCTGTCGCTGTCCGACGACATCGTGACGCAGTATGCACTGGGCGCCGAATTCGGAGAAAATGATGTTTCCGCCATACTGACATACAATAACGGAAATGCCGAAACGATAAATGTTACGGAAGACATGCTTTCGGGATTTGACACCGACTCTGCGGGAAACAAAACGGTTACGCTGACGTACGGCACGCTGGAAACTTCTTATGAGATTTCCGTTGCAAAATCGCTGTCGGATGCGGCAAACGCCGAAGGAACGTACAAACTCCAGGCGGAAGACGCGGATTATTCCGATCTTTCCGGCGCGGCGACGCAGTCGGCAGACGTCGAGAAATTAGAAAATATGACGCAGCCGGCGGGAGGAGGCGAGGAATATTCCAACGGCGCGGAAGGATACAGTACTGCGAATATTTCGGTAAACGGAAATACGATCTCCGTAAGTTTCTTTCTTGAAGAAGCCGGTACGTATACCACGGGAATGAGAGCGCAGTCCGGCAACGGCAAAGGATTGAAAGACGCGTCTCTTGCCGAACTGCTTGCGCTCACCGTGAACGGCGTGAGCAGAGAAAT
>CASEMM010000095.1 GCA_949289095.1 uncultured Eubacteriales bacterium
CACGAATTGCGCCGTGGTCTTGGGCACTATGACCGTGCTGAGATTGGCGGGAATATTTTCTACGGGCATCACGTCGTAAGCGTTTTCGATAACCAGCGTACCGTCCGTGATCTTATACAGACCTTCGTCGGCGGTGGAATATCCGGTAAGACCCACGTCTTTCTTGTAGAAATTCAATCTGAGCGTAATGGTCTGTCCGCCGGGTAACGACGCCTGCAGGGTTATGTTCCTGCCCTTCGCGAACATAAAGAATTCGTAACGGATATTGGTGACGGACTGTCCGGCGCCGATGACTGCTCCGTTCGAACCCGTTTCGGTGGAGGTGGCGGTCCATACGAGATCGTCGTATTCCACCGTTCCGCTGCGCAGGTAGCGCACCTCGAAAGTGTCGGGCAACAGATATCCTTCCTGCGTTTCGTAAAGCGGGTTGCCGTTCTCGTCGAAGGTTTCGATGCCTATCGAATAATCGCTCTCCTGCAAGACGTCGCGCAGGAATCTGAGGTTGACGGTAAAGCTCTGTACGCAACTGCCTTCCGTAAGTTTCTCGGCAACGAAAGTGACGATAACGTAATTGTCCGTGACCGTCACGTCGGAATCCTGATCGGAGGGCGTCTTGTGTCCGTAAACGAAATCGTTAAGGTCGTCGCGCAAAGAATATACAGCCGCATTGACCATCGCGGAGTCGGAGAAAGACAACGCCACCGCGCCGAACAGATAATCCACGTACTGCTTGGGCGTGCACAGTCCGGTGACCGTTATACCGTTGGCGTCGACGTAAGTGCCGCGCAAAGCGTAGATCTTATTGAACGTCAGATCTATGACGTTATTGCCGCTCGGTCTTACTTCGCCGCTCTCCTGATCGAGTACGTAACGCACGAATTCGATATCGGACTCCACCGCTATGACGTTGTTTTCGTCCGGCGAGGTGAAATCTGAGGAAAGATTGTTGAAATTCATGCCTGTTATTACTCTCGGCTCGACGCGGAAAGCAAGACTCACTTCCTGTTCGAGCTCGGTACCGGGCATGATGACGCCTCTGAGCTCTATAATACCGCCTGCGTATCCCGCATAATATTCGCTGCTGCCCGCGGGGCTCAAAAGCACGTCCAGGAACGCGGGAAGGTTGCTCCACTCTATCTCGACTCCCTGACTGCGCGTGCCGTCGTCGAAGCCGATATCCACGTTCACGAAGCCGGAGTCGAGCTTATCGTAAAGCTCCGCGCTCATCGCGGTGTACGTGTCCACGGAAACATAATATCTGTTGTCGGTATCGATGATTATGCTGTCGTCGGGGACCAGTCCGTAAATGCGGTCGCCCTGCACTACCTTTTTGTCGAATACGACGCGGAGTTCAATGGTCTGATCCAGCATGCCTGTATCCGCGCCGCCCGCTATGCCGGTAACGAATACATATTCGCCGCCTTGCGGAGAAGCTACGAATTCGGCTGCCGGAATTCCGCTTTCGGTATACCAATCTGCACTGTATACGCTATCGGGAATTCCGGAATCCTCGTCG
>CASEMM010000096.1 GCA_949289095.1 uncultured Eubacteriales bacterium
CTCGGAATAACCGGGAATCATCCATATGCTGCAAAGTTTTTCGTCATACAGCGGGGTTATGCCTATTATCGGTTTCATGTCGCCTCCGTACTTCACCCCTCGCATCCCGTTTTTTTATTTCTTATACTTGTGACCGCAGTACGGACAGAATTTATCCGCGTCCGATACCCGTTTTGCTCCGCAATGCTCGCAGAACTTATCTCCCTGACCGCCGTCACGTCCGGATCCGTCCGGCTGAACCGTACGCATGCCGTCCGTCGGCCGCCCGTTCCGCGGCGGTGCGGCAGGAGCGTCGAACCCGAACGGATCTATGCGCCGCGATTTGCTCTCGTCGGGAAAATCGCCGAACGGATCGACGTACGCGCCGGCCGCAGGCGGAACATACGCGCCGCCGCTTCCCGGTCCGGAACGCCTGTTCGCAACGCCGCGCAGTATTGCCGACGCGATCACCATTACCGCGCCCACGCCGAAACAAACGAACGAAAACGGGAGATATTCGGTTCTGTCCGTATTCAATATAAGCGCGAGTATGATCGCCCCGACGACGAAAACGACCGCTCCGCCTATCGACAGTATTTTTATGAGTATGTGCAGCGCCTTCATAAGCCCTCCGCGTCCGCATTTCATGCGGAACATTTATCCGTATAATATATCTTATCCCGCCGCGTCCGTTTTGTCAACCTCATTTCGGGATTTTCGCGTATTTTGTCACGGCGGAAATGCTTTATACGGCATTCTTCCGCCGCTTTTCGGCAAAATTATATTATCCGACGATAACCTATGCCGCCGGTTTCACGAAAACTTTGCAAAATCCGCTGTTTTATCCACAACTTATGCACATATGTGCGTAAAATTACGCACATAGTTATTCGATTATACCAAAATTGCCGCGCCGTGGAAAAAACATACAGCGCGCGGACGTCATAAAAGATACGTACTTGCGGCAAAATGCGAATGGATGGAAGAGCAGACGGCAATTCGGACGTGGAGTATGAGCAAGCGGACGGCGGCATGGATCGCGGTTGCGGTCGCGGGAGCGGGCGCGATATATTACGTTGCCATGACTGCCCCGCCTTCTTCGGCAGGCTATGCATACAGACTGCTGTGTCCGTTCATATGCGCGGGACTGCTCGCCGCGGAAGAACTGCTCGAACGCGCATCCGGGACGGACACCGGCGACGGGCTCGGCGCGTTCATAAAGCTGTTCGCGCTCGCGTGCATAGTGGGCGGCAAAGCATTCGCGCTGTACGCAAAGATTCCGTATTACGACAAACTGCTTCACACGGTAAGCGGGGTGCTGTTCACGCTCGTCGGCGCGCGGATATATTCGCTTTCCCGCCCGGAATGTTCCGCGATCGCGGCGGCGGGCGCGGGCATACTCGCTGCGCTCGCTTCGGGGTATCTCTGGGAGCTGTATGAATTCGCGGGCGACATGTTCTTCGGACTGAACAGTCAGAACTGGGCGGACGGGGTCGCCGCATATCTCCCCGACGCGGGCGGCTGGCTGGTGACGGATCCGCACGGTACCGGACTGATCGACACGATGACGGACATGATAGTCAATTTCATCGGCTCGCTCGCCGCCGCGGCGAGTTACGCCGCCCTGCACAGGCGCAGTATATGAGCCCGACTATGCGAGCTCATACGCGTCCGGACGGAAACGGACGCTCTTTCGTGCACCTCCGCGGACCGGCATTATTCGCGTTTCACGTGGCGTAAACCAAGAGAGAATAAAAGACGCACCGCGGTTTTTGTCGCGGTGCGTCCGGCATCCGGAACGGATACGATTTCAATACAGAAAGCCCTTGATTATGGTGTCCTCCGCTTCTTTTTCGGTAAGACCGAGAGTCATAAGTTTTATGAGCTGATCTCCCGCTATCTTGCCCACGGCGGCTTCGTGCACGAGGCTCGCCTCGGGGCTGACCGCATCTATTTTAGGCGTCGAGAGTATGCGGGCGCGGTCGAGCAGTATGCCGTCGCACTCGACGTGACCGAAGCAGCGGTTTTTGCCGATGACGTCGGACACGAATGACTGATAGGAATCGTCGCGGGCGACGGAGCGGGACACGACGTCCACCGTGCTGTTCTCGCCCGTCAGCCGCACTTTGAAGCGGGACACGGCGCGTTCTCTGCCCGACGTCATGATTTTTTCCTTTATCACAAGCCGCGCGTTCTTTCCCACGGTCGCCGTCGTCAGACGGTCGGTATTCGTCACTCCGCCCAGCTGCGTCGCTTCCATGACGAGCGTCGAGCCCTTTTTGAGGAACACGCGGGTGACGGGAGTGAATTCCTTTTTCCCTTCGGGGTTGCCCTCGCCGTAGTGCCGCTCGATGTATCTCACCGTGCTGCCCTCTTCGAGATGGAACGTATGCACGCCGTCATGACGGGCTTCGCCGCAGGTATCGTTGTGTATGCCGCAGCCCGCGATTATGGTCACGTCCGCGCCCTTTCCTATATAGAAGTCGTTATACACCACGTCGAGCAGTCCTCCCTGCGTCAGTATGACGGGTATGTGAGCGCTCTTATTCTTAACGCCGGGGCGCACGAATATATCTATGCCTTCCCTGCCGTCCCTGCGGGAAGTTATCTCTATGTCCGAATCGGACGAACGCGCAAGCGATTTACCGTCCTTGCGTATGTTGTACGAGCCTTCGGGTATGCCGTGAAGTTCGGCTATTTTATAAAGCAGTTCCTTATCGAGTTTATCCATTGGCTCCTCCTTCGATGACGGAGCACACGCCGCGGTTCGCCGTTATGCGCGGAAGCATTTCCTCGCGCGTGCCCGAAACAGGCTCCCCGCTCTTATCGAGCAGGACTATATTGTCCGCTATGTCTATTATCTTGCTCTGGTGGGACACGATGAGCACCGTCTTTCCTCTCAGCTTGGTAAACAGTCTGGTCAGACTGTCGAAACTCCACAGGTCTATACCCGCTTCGGGCTCGTCGAGCAGGAACACGTCTCCGCCTTTTGCCATCGCCATGGCAAGCTCGATGCGTTTGAGTTCGCCGCCCGACAGACTGTCGTTCATCTCGCGGTCGATATAGTCGCGCGCGCACAGCCCGACGACGGACAGATAATCGCACAGCCCGGCGAGATTGTTCTTATGGTCGGAAGCTATGTCGAGCAGCTTGCCCACGGTTATGCCCTTGAAACGCACGGGCTGCTGGAAAGCAGTCGTAAAGCCTGCCTTCGCGCGCTCGGTTATGCTCTTCCCCGTAATGTCCTCTCCGTTATACAGTATGCGCCCTTCCGTCGGCGTCTCTATGCCGCATATCAGTTTGATGAGCGTGCTTTTGCCGCTGCCGTTGGCTCCTGTGATAACGGTTATGCTGCCGTCGGGAAACGTGAGATTTATGTCGGAAAGTATGACGTTCTTCTTTCCCGTGCGCGAATCCTTTACGGCATATCCTATATTTTCGAGTTTTATCATCTATCTGCCTCTCATTGATCATCCGACTTCGCGTCCGCGTCCGCTGTCGGGACGGTACGTTCCCCGTCGGTTACTGCATTATACGGCAAATCGCTCCCGTTGTCAATGTTTTTCGGCATACTCGCCTCATCGGGAAGATGTACTTCCGCCGCCATGCGCATTTTTCGGAATGGGTATTGACGAAAGAGCGTTTATGTGTTATAATGAATTACGGTGCCGGAATACGCGGCGCTGCGAGCAAAGGGGGCGAACGCCGATGTTTGAATTTTGCTACGATCTGCTCGATCTTGCACACAGATACGAAAAGACGCCGAAAACCAAACCCGATTTCGCAAAGCACTACCACGACTTCTACGAAATCCTGTATTTTGCCGAAGGCGAATGCGAATTCGTAATGGAGGACGTGCGGTGCCGTTTTACGGCGGGCGACGTCGTTTTCATACTGCCCGGCGAACACCACTATCTCGATTTCGACGGAGTCAGATCCCCGTGCGAAAGCTGGTCGCTGAAATTCGGCGACGGCGCGATTCCCGAATTTCTGCTGACAAGACTGAGCCGCAAGGATAAATTCTATACAGTTTCGCACGGAATGAACCGCATACTCGACGACCTCGACGTCATTGCCGGCTGCGACGACGAGGACGAACGCGGCGTACTCGCCGGCTGCAAACTCGTCGAACTGCTCGTCATGCTTTCTCACACTCCGTGCAGCGACAAACCCCTGCGTAAAAACAAAACGATCGCACGCATAGTGGAATACGTGGACGCGCATATACGGGAACCGCTCACCCTCTCGGACATCTGCGGCGAACTGCGTCTTTCACAGTCATACCTGAGCAACAAATTCAGCCAGTACATGAAAGTGTCCGTCATACAGTATGTGCGGATAAAAAAGATAGTCGCGGCGCATCGCTGCATCGTGTTCGGCGAGCGTCCCACAAAAGTCGCAAAGGACTTCGGATTTTCGGACTATTCCACGTTCTACCGCGCGTATATGAAAGTGATCGGACACAGTCCGCAGAGCTGACCGCACGGATAACCGCGCATATACGCGCCGGCGGAAACGTCTGCGCGGAATCGCGAGCCGCCGCGGGTTTCTGACGGATTTACGACCGTATGCGAAATTCATGCGTATACGGCGGACGCGAAAAAACAAGCGGTGAAAAGCCGCTTGTTTTTTCATATCCGCGGAAGCGCCGCACGGACGCGATCGGACGTTTCCGTATATCCCGCCGCCGCGCGGCGCAGAACGACGTCCGTATATACGGTGTTCCTCGGCTCCCGTATGACTTCAAGCAACGTTACCTTCGGCTCCGCCGGATCGGCGCCGTCATTACCGTCGTTTTCTTTCCCGCCGCATGCCGATGCGAAAAACATCACCGCGATAACCGCAAGCGCGAAAACAGGAACAAATGCCTTTCCGAAAATTTTCATCTGATCTTCTCCTTTATATTTATTTATGCCGCAATATAACCGGACGCGGCAGATCCGTTGCTAAAATTATACGCCTGTCCCCACCCCCTATATGTCAAGACCCATCACGAAATTTTCACAAAACTTTCACATTTGCGAAGTCCGGCGGACAGAGCGGCGCGAGGCAAAGCGCAGAGCGGCGCGCGCATAATGAAAATCCCGTCTGCCTGCCGCGGCAAACGGGATCAGTTGTTTCCGTAACAACCGTTTTTAAGTTTTACCGGGAAAGAAACGCCGGAAACCTCCTGCCCGAAATAAACAAAGCGCCTGTCCGTATACCCGGAAAATCACAGCGGAATGCGGGATTCCATCGCACGGGAAAGAGTGACGGAATCGGCATACTCTATATCGCTGCCCATACTGACGCCCTGCGCGATACGCGACACTTTGATGCCGAGCGGCTTTACGAGCGCGGCTATATACATGGCGGTCGCCTCGCCTTCCACGTCCGGATTGGTCGCAAGAATGACTTCGCTCACGCCGTCAAGCCGCGCAAGCAGTTCTTTAATGCGTATATCGTCCGCGCCGCGCCCGGAGAGCGGGGAAATCGTACCGTGGAGAACGTGATACACGCCGCCGAAACAGTGCGATTTTTCCATTGCGGCAACGTCTTTCGGATAGGTAACGACGCAGATAACGTCTTTGGAACGCCGACGGCAGATCTCGCACACGTCGTCTTCGGTAAAATTGCCGCACTCACGGCAGTAGTGCACCTTGGTCTTGACGTCCGTTATCGCGCGGGAAAACTCCTCCGCGTCCGCAGCGTTCATATTGATTACGGCATAAGCGTAACGCATAGCCGTTTTCGCGCCCACTCCGGGCAGTTTCGCAAACTCGTGCGCGAGTTTATCAAGACTGTTCATCTGCCGCTCAAAGCCCCGCACCCGCGGGCATGACGGAGTTCTTCATTTCCTCCGCCGCGCGCGCCGCTTCGTTATATGCGGCGATTATGAGATCCTCGAGCATTTCGGGATCGTCGGGATCGACGGCTTCGGGTTTGATCGACACGCCCTTGAGCGCGCCGTTGCCGTTGACGGTCACGGTCACGAGTCCGCCGCCCGCGCTGCCCGTCAGCTCCGCCTCTTCGAGCTCTTCCTTCGCCTTTTCCATCTGCTGCTGCATTTTGCGCGCCTGCTGCATAAGCGACTGCATATTCATGCCGCCGCCGAATCCGCCGAAACCACCGCCGTGTTTGGACATAATTTACCTCCGAATGCGCCGCCTGACGGCGTGCGTCTGTTTGTATTTTGTCTGCGCCTAACGCCGCAGTCTTCTTCCCTTTCCGTCCACCACTTCCGTTTCCAGCCCCTTTGCGCACCCGACGAGAATGTCCGTGCGGTTTTCCGCCGCCTCGGTCAGCTTTTCCACAACCAGCCGTATCCTGCCGACGTCCGAAAGGCACTCCTGCGCGACGCGCATATTTCTCTCGTCCGCGAACACCGGGAACGACGACGGGGAAACGAATACCGTAAACACGCCGTCGCGCAGCGTAACGCCCGCGTCGGACAGCGAGGCGTACTCTCCGAAAAGCCGCAGTTCTCCCCTTGCCCGCAGCGCGTGACGCAGTCTGCCGAGCACGGATACCGCGCGCATGTCCTCGCCCTGCGGGGGCTGCCGCGACGGCTGCGCGGATCGTTCTTTTCCGCCGTTTGCCGTTGCCGCGGCGGGTCCGGGCACGGACTCGCCGCTATGCGTTGGGAGAGGTTCCGGCAGCACGCACAGCGACAGCAGCGCGCATTCGAGCACTATGCGCGGAGACGAGGAATAACGCAGTTCCGCATCCGCTTCTCCGAGCGCTTTCACGAGCCGCACTAGAAAGCCGACATTCGTGCGCGACGCGAGATCGCGCAGACGCGCCGTCCCCTCGGGCGACGCGGTCACGTCCTCTTCCGCCCCGGATATTATGAGTATGAGATCGCGCGCGAGCACGGTGAGTTCGCGGCTTATCTGAGACGGGCTCTTCCCTCGGGAAGCGAGCTCCTCCGTCTTGCGCACGACCGCGGCGGCGTCGGAGGACAGCACGCTTTCCGCAAGCGACGCGGTCTCTTCCGCGCTGCCCGATCCGGTTATGTCGAGCGCGAGTCCGTATGTCAGAACGCCGTCTGCCGCATTCATGCACCTGTCCGCAACGGAAAGCGTATCCCGCACGCTGCCCTCTCCCAGCCGCGCTATGTGCGCTATCGCCTCCGGTTCGGCTTTCACGCCCTCCTTCGAGAAAATATCCGCCACGAGCGCGCGCAGCTTATCCTCCGGGACAAGGCGGAAATCGAAGCGCATGCAACGCGAGAGAATGGTCGCGGGCAGCTTGTGAACTTCCGTCGTGCAAAGCACGAATATGACGTGCTCCGGCGGCTCTTCGAGCGTTTTGAGCAGCGCGTTGAACGCGGATACGGACAGCATGTGTACCTCGTCCACGATATATACCTTATACCTGCCCACGCTCGGCATGTAGTCCACGTTCTCGCGCAGTTCGCGGATCTTGTCCACGCCGTTGTTGGACGCCGCGTCCATTTCCGCTATGTCG
>CASEMM010000097.1 GCA_949289095.1 uncultured Eubacteriales bacterium
GGGAAAACTATATCTACGGAAAATATGCCGTCGTCCGTCGAAAAATCGAGATTGCCGCCGTACTTTTCCACGATCAGTTCCACGCTGCGGAAGCCCAGTCCGTGCAGACGCTTGTCCGCCTTGGTCGTGGCGGGCAGTCCGTCTCCGCGCAGTTCGATAGTCCCCTCGTAATAATTGCCTATATTTATCGCAAGGACGCGCTCCTTTGCGTATACGTTCATCGAGATCAGCCGCTTGCCTACGTCCGTGAGCTTCTGCACCGCTTCCATGGCATTATCGACGAGATTGCCGAACAGGACGTAAATGTCAGTATTATCCATAAACGACAGCCGCGCGCCGTCTATCATACAATTCAGTTTGATCCCGTTCTTGTTGCAGATCAGGCTCTTTTCCGTCAGTATCACGTCTATCGCCTCGTTGCCCGTTTTGACGCGCGAATCGTAAATGGTAATGAGTTTTTCGATCTCGCCGATCGCTTTATTGTCGATATTGCCCTGCGCGATCTGCCGCACCTGGTATTTTAAGTCGTGGCATTTCAGATTTATCAGTTCTATGTTTTCGCGCGAGATCTCGTACTGCTCGCGCTCCTGTTCCCGAAGATGATTGACGGTCTCCAGCTCGCGTTTGAGCTTATTCATATCTATCATGGTAAATTGCAAAAACAGCGTGAACAGACAGCAGAGTATATTGTAAAGATAGACCATAACGGTATTCACGAAGAACACGGTTCCGTCGAGGAAATTGTCGTCGACCGAATTGTACACGGCGACGGCGTTAAGTCCTATATCCACGAAAAGCACGGTCAGCACGATTATCATCAGATACGGATTGCGTATCTCGAACGCTCCGTTCCTGCCTATGCGCCTGCCGAATACCGTGTAGCACAGCGTGTAAACGATATAGTAGCACGCGGCGAATGCGAACAGCGACACGAAGAACATCGCGTCCACAGTCACGCTCGCATCGGCGTTGCCGTATATGTCGCTCGCGGCGGAGTTGGAGCCGTTGACGAATATGAAGCAGAAATTGTATACCTGGAACGCGAGATGGCGCACCGTGTATGCCGCTATCGCGCAATAGACTATATTAAACGGCTTTTCGTCGTAGCACAGCAGCAGTCCGACGAGCGTTATCGCGAACAGCACCAAAAACAGCACCGAGGAATATATCGCGTTATAAAACAGCACGGGGAAAAAGACCGCGGCGAGCATACACGCCGCCGCCGTTATGCAGAACCGAAGCGCGAACTTTCTGCGGCGTTTGAGCCTGAACGTAAACAGAAATTCCGCCGCGAGCAGTTCGACCATAAACACGATCTTATATACACCGAGGGAGTTTACGAACATTATTTCGCCTCCCTGCCGTTGAAATACAGATTGACGGCTTTGAAGAACTCGCGCCGCTTCGGGCGGGAAACGGCGAGCACGTCGCCGCCCACGTTGACTTCCGAATCCCCGAACTCCCCGACGTAGCGGAGATTTACGAGATAGCTTTGATTGCAGAGCGCGAATCCGCGCACGTCACCGAGCTGTTCAAGCGCGCTTTTCATCGTGCCCGGAGCGGAAATATCCCCAGATTCGAGATGGTACGTCAGCAGATGATTGCGCACTTCGACGTATTTTATGTCCGAAGAAAACACCCGCCGCGCAAACTCCTTTCCGCGGATTATTATCGTAACGTCGTCGCTGCTCTTGATCTTATTCATTATGCGAGTGAATTTGAGATAAAAATCACTGTACGAAACGGGTTTGAGCAGAAAGTCGAATGCGTCCACCGAATATCCTTCCGCGGCAAACTGCGACATATTCGTCACAAACACGAGCACGACGTTGCGGTCGAGCTTACGCAGCTCGCGCGAGGCGTCCATACCGTTCATGCCGGGAAGTTCTATATCCATAAACACCGCGTCATAATCGGCGGTGTAACCCGTCAGAAAGCGTTCTGCATCCGGGAATGCGAATATGCGGAAGTTCTCGCCCGTCTTTTTGCCGTATGCGGAAAGATAGGACGCGAGTTTGTTCGCCTCCTGCTTTTCGTCTTCCACTATCGCCACATTACGCAATTCCGCCTCCCGAAGCGTTGCGCAAAACGCGTAAACGCCCACGCATATATGATATCACGCCCCCCCCCCCTGTTGTCAAGCGCATTAAAAGAATTTCGGGATTACAATAAGTACGCCACCCGGCGGATATATGCCTTCATATTGCAAGCGCAAAATATAATAATAAGTGAACAGAATACTGCCCGCTTCGCTGTCAGGCTACCCGCAGCTTACAATTGTCTGCGCGCTGCGTGCGCTGCGCCGTTATCCGGCATCTGCGGCGGCTTTCGACCACCTTGCGGTGGGGCATGGTGTGCGCTTTTACGGTTTCTTCATTTACTGTCCGTTAGGACTCTTGCGGTGGGGCGTAGTGTGCTTTTGCGGTACAAACACTTGATAAAATCACAATCGGGTCATTTACCGTGCGTCAGCACCATTCACTGCCGAAATACGCTCGCATATGCTGCTCGTTCGATATGCGTGGCAATGCGGTCAAAACTATAATATATTTTCCACTACATAAGGCGAACAAATTTTTGCTGCGCAAAAATATTCTCACCTACGGATACTGCCCGCTGCGCGGTCAGGTTACTCGCAGCTTGCTTCGGTGCGGCTCCGTCACCCTGTAATTGCACAAGGCTCGTAAGACGAACAAATTTTTGCTGCGCAAAAATGTTCTCACCTACGGATACTGCCGCCTGCGGCGTCAGGTTACTCGCAGCTTGCTTCGGTGCGGCTCCGTCACCCTGTAATTGCACAAGGCTCGTAA
>CASEMM010000098.1 GCA_949289095.1 uncultured Eubacteriales bacterium
TATTATCATCACCGCCGTGCGGATATGATCGGCTATGACGCGTATCGCTCTCGTAACGCCGTCATCCGAGCCGTACTTCCTGCCCGTCAGTTCCTCTATCTTGCCGATAATCGGCGCAAAAAGGTCGGTATCGTAGACGCTGGAAACGCCCCAGAGCGTCTTGACCGTGCGCTCGAGCCCCATGCCCGTATCGACGTTCTTCTGCTTAAGAGGCTCGTACTTGCCGTCCGCCGTCTTGTTGTACTGCATGAACACGTCGTTCCAGATCTCGAGATACTTGCCGCAGTCGCATGCGGGAGAGCATTCGGGCGAGCATGCGGGTTTGCCCGTATCTATGAACATTTCGGTATCAGGTCCGCACGGTCCGGTAGTGCCGGCGGGTCCCCACCAGTTGTTTGACTTCGGCAGGAAGAAAATGCGCTCTTTGGGTATTCCCGCCTTTTCCCAAGACCCCGCAGACTCGTCGTCGCGCGGGCAGTCGTCGTCGCCCGCGAACACGGTAACGGATATTTTCGCGGGATCTATGCCGAGGTATTTTTCGTCCGTCAGAAATTCATAGCTCCACGCGATCATCTCCTTTTTGAAGTAATCGCCGAGAGACCAGTTGCCGAGCATCTCGAAGAACGTCAGGTGCGAGTCGTCGCCCACTTCGTCTATGTCGCCCGTGCGCACGCACTTCTGCACGTCGGCAAGGCGCGTGCCCTGCGGGTGTTTCTGTCCGAGCAGATAAGGTACGAGCGGGTGCATTCCCGCCGTAGTGAAGAGTACGGTGGGGTCGTTCTCGGGAATGAGCGAAGCCGAACTTATGAGGGCGTGTCCGCGCTCCTTATAAAAATCCAGCCATACGCGGCGCAGCTGCGCCGATGTCAGTTTGTTCATTTTGTATTCTCCGTTTATATGCTTATGTGTTATTCGGAATATTCGCCGCGGCACAGTATTATGTCCGCGATCTCCCGCGGCGACGCCGCGGTGAAAGTCGGCTTGATTTCGTCCGTATCCCCCGCCGCGCAAAAGCCGTAAAGCGCGTATATGCTGTCCGTCCCCGCATTCCTCGCCGCCTCGAGGTCGAATACGCGGTCGCCTATCATCACCGCGGGTTCGCACACTCTCGCCGCAAGTATCTGCGCGGTCTTGTCCGAATGCCTGTTCGGCGCGGGCGACCCCTCGTATCTTACGAAATACTTCGCAAGACCGGACGTTTCGAGTATGCGCGCGACGCTCTCCGTAGGCTTGCCGCTTGCGACGGTGCAGGCGACGCCCGCGGAAGCGAGATCTGCGAGCGCGTCCTCCACGCCGTCGTATACGCGGTACTCGTCTATCCCGCGGCTGCGGTACAGTTCGCGGTATATCGAGTATCCGCGCGCGCACTGCTCGTCCGTCGCGCCCGCATACGTTTTCAGCGAGTACATGAGCGACGGACCGATGAACAGACGGAACTCGTCGTCCGTCAGATCTCTGAGCCCCAGCGCTTTCAACGTTTCGCGCGCGCAGCGTATTATGCCCGCGCTGTTATCGATGAGAACGCCGTCCATGTCGAATATCGCGTTGCGGTATCTCATGCTTTCGCCTTATAGCTTTCTTTGAGCGCGACGATGCGGTTATAGACCAATCCGTCCGAACCCGTATCCCGCACGAAGTATCCCGTGCGCACGAACTGGAACGAACTGCCTTTTTCAGCTTCGGCAAGCATTCTCTCGACCTTGCCGCGGTAAACGACGAGCGATTCCGGATTCATTCTGTCGGCAAAGTCCTCGTGCACGCCGTCGAACGGCAGGAGCAGATAATCGTAATATCTGAATTCCGCATCCGCACAGTCTGCGGCGTTCACCCAGTGGATTACGCCTTTTGCTTTGACGCCTTCGACGTCCGCGCCGTTGCTGCCGTCCACCGCTTCGCAGTATACGGTTCTGACTCCGTCTTCCTCGCCGCAACCCGTGCATCTGACGATATACGAGCTTTTGAGCCGTATATACGCGCCCGGCGTCATGCGTCTGAATTTCGGCGGCGGCGTTTCCGCAAAGTCGCCCGCTTCCATCCAGAGGTATTTGCCTGTCTTTATCTTCCGCTTGCCGAGTTCGGGGCGGTTGGGATTTATTTCCGTTTCGCATTCCTCTTCCCAGCCGTCCGGACGATTCGTTATGACGAGGCGCACCGGATCTATGACAGCCATCGCGCGCGGCGCGGTGTCGTTGAGTTCGCCGCGTATGCACGCTTCGAGCTGCTCGGGCGCGCATTCGCTGTCCGCCTTGGCTATGCCCGCTTCCGCGACGAAACGCAGTACGGACGACGGCGTGTACCCCCTGCGGCGCAGACCGCAGAGCGTGGGCATACGCGGATCGTCCCAGCCGTCCACGAGTTTTTCGTCCACGAGCTTTTTGAGATAGCGCTTGCTCATTATCGTGCGTTCTATATTCAGCCTTGCAAATTCGCGCTGTTTGGGCGGATGAGGGAAAAACTCCGAAAGATTATTGACCACCCATTCATAAAGCGGCCTGTGATTTTCGAATTCAAGACTGCAGAGCGAATGCGTAACTCCTTCGATAGCGTCCTGTATGGGATGAGCGAAGTCATAGAGCGGGTATATGCACCACTTGTCGCCCTGGCGGTAGTGACGCGCGTGAACGATCTTGTATATCACAGGGTCGCGCATGTTGATGTTGGGCGACGCCATGTCTATCTTCGCCCGCAGCACGAGCTCGCCGTCAGCATACTTCCCGGCGCGCATTTCGGTAAAAAGGCGCAGGTTTTCTTCGACGCTCCTGTTTCTGCGCGCACTCTCAGCACCCGGACGCGTAAGCGTTCCGCGCATCTCGCGCATCTTTTCGGGAGGCGTGTCGTCGACGTAAGCGAGTCCTTTTTTTATCATGAGAACGGCGCACTCATACGTCTTTTCGAAATAGTCGGACGCATACGTCACGTCGCCCTCCCATCCCAGCCACTTCACGTCGCGGATGATGGCGTTGACGTATTCGTCGTCCTCCTTTTCCGGGTTGGTGTCGTCGAACCGCAGATTGCACTTGCCGCCGTACGCCTTTGCGGTCATATAGTAATTGATGTATACGCTCTTGGCGTGACCTATGTGCAGATAGCCGTTAGGCTCGGGCGGGATGCGGGTCACCACGCTGCCGACCGCCCCGCTCGCAAGATCCTCGTTTATTATCTCTTCAATGAAATTTGCCATCAGAACAGTCCTTTGATTTCCCCCGTCTCCGCGTCTACCGTCATGCCTTCGGCGGCGGGACGCTTACCGAGTCCGGGCATCAGCAGTATCTTTCCCGTGACGGCGACGATAAAGCCCGCTCCCGCGCGGTAATACACTTCTCGCACCGTCATGTCGAATCCCTCCGGTCTGCCCAGCTTCGTCTGATCGTCGGAAAGGCTGTATTGCGTCTTTGCGATGCAAACGGGCAGACCCGCGCATTCTCCGCTTTTTTCCAGCCGATCTGTCGTCGCCTTCGCCTCGTCGGTATATATGACGCGCGACGCGCCGTATATCTTGGTCGCAACGTCGCTTATCTTTTTTTCTATTCCGTCGGAAAGATCGTAAGCGTATTTAAGCCCGGCGCAGCTTCCGTCGGCAAGCGCGCATACGGTACGCGCAAGTTCTTCCGCGCCTTCGCCGCCCTTAGCCCACACGTCGGCGAGCACGCATTTTACGCCGCACGCCGCGCACATGCGCCCGAGCAGTTCCGTCTCTGCGTCCGTATCGGTCGCAAACCTGTTTATCGCCACGACGCACGGCATGCCGTATACGCCGGTTACGTTCTCTATATGCTTCATCAGATTGGACGCGCCCTTTTCCAGAGCCACGAGATTTTCTTCGCCCGTCTTCTCTTTCGGCACACCGCCGTTGTATTTAAGACCGCGTACGGTTGCGACGAGCACGACGCATGACGGATTTATTCCCGCGGTGCGGCATTTGATGTCAAAGAATTTTTCCGCGCCGAGATCCGCCCCGAATCCCGCTTCGGTGACGACGTAATCCGAATAGCTCATTGCGGTGCGCGTCGCTATTATGCTGTTGCAGCCGTGCGCTATGTTTGCGAACGGTCCGCCGTGTACGAACGCGGGCGTGCCTTCCAGCGTCTGCACGAGATTGGGTTTTATCGCCTCGGCAAGGAGAATCGCCATTGCCTCGTCGGCTTTCAGCATACGCGCCGTGACGTCCCTGCCGCGGACGTCCGTGCCTATCACGATGTCGCCCAGCCGCTTTTTGAGATCCGCAAAGTCTTTTGCGAGGCAGAATATCGCCATGGTTTCGCTCGCCGCCGTTATATCGAAATGATCGATACGCTCGTTATAGCCTATACCGCATCTCACCGTACGAAGAGCTCTGTCGTTAAGATCGAGACAGCGCCGCCACGTCACGTTCTCTATGCCGAGCGCGTTGCCATGGAAGATGTGATTGTCTATCATTGAAGAGAGCAGATTGTTTGCGGACGTTATCGCGTGGAAGTCCCCGTTGAAATGCAGGTTGATGTCCTCCATTGGCGCGATCTGCGCTTTTCCGCCGCCGGTCGCGCCGCCCTTGATCCCGAACACGGGACCGAGGGAGGGTTCGCGCAGAGCGAGACATACGCTTTTGCCTATGCGCGTCATGCCGTCCGCAAGCCCTATCGAGACGGTGGTCTTGCCCTCGCCGGCAGGAGTCGGATTGATCGCCGTAACGAGAATAACTTTACCGTGTTTCTCTCCGGCGGACGATATCTTCGCTTTATATTTCCCGTACGGCTCGACGGATTCACCGTCTATACCCAGATCAGCCGCGATTTCCGCTATCGGTCTGAGTTTTGCCTCGCGTGCAATTTCTATATCCGTTTTCATCTGGCTCATCTCCTGTACCGCCTGTTTTACGATATTCTCATATATTATAGCGCAAAGGCGCGCTTTCCGCAAACGATTTTACGCCCTGTCGCCGTTTTCGTCGGCGTCCGCGTCGAACAATGCCATTTTGCGCTCGGCGTCGGATATGAATCTGCAGAGCATGGACCAGCGTTTGCGGACATAGTTGTTGCGCACGGTACGGGACAAGGTATCTTCCGTACTCACTATGACCGCAAGCCGCTTAGCCCGCGTAACGGCGGTGTACAGCAGATTACGCGTCATCATCACGGGATTGCCGCCGATAAGCGGAATTACCGCTCCCTCATATTCGCTGCCCTGGCTCTTATGCACGGTTATGGCGTATGCGAGCATGAGCTGCGTTCTGTCCTCGCCCGTATACCGGACGACGCGCCCGTCCTCGAACTCCACTATTATCTCGCCGCTCTCCGGCAGCGTGCCGATCACCGTGCCCATATCGCCGTTGAAAACGCCGTCGCCGCTCTCGTCTCCGCGTTTCCATCCGAGATCGTAGTTGTTCACGATGTGCATGACCTTATCTCCCTCCGCAAAACGCGCGTCCCCCACCGTCACCTCGCCGGTACGTTCGGGAAGAAGCGCGTCGCGAAGCATCGCATTGAGCGCGTTGCAGCCGGCTTCCCCGTTTTTCACGGGACAGAGCACCTGCAGCTTCGTCGGTTCGCAGCCGAGATAGCCGGGCAGACGGCGCGTCACGAGATCGCGCACGGTATGCGCGGCGTCCGCCGCTCCGCGCGCGCGGATAAAAAAGAAATCCCCGCTTCCGTTGGTGAGATCGGGCACTCTGCCGTCGTTTATCTCGTGCGCGGCTACGGTTATCCCGCTGCCCTCGCCCTGACGGTATATGCGCGTGAGCCTGGTCACGGGAAACTTTCCGCAGGCGATTATATCCGCAAGCGCGTTGCCCGGTCCGACGCTCGGCAGCTGATCCGCATCTCCCACAATGACGAACGTCGCGCCGTCGTTTATCTTCTTCACAAGCGCATACAGCAGACGAACGTCTACCATGGAGAACTCGTCGACGATTACGGCATCCTCGGTAAACCGCTCGTCTCCGTCCGTTCCGAGCAGCGCGCGGTGTATCGTGGAAGCGTCCTCGCCCGTGCTTTCGCTCAGCCGTTTCGCCGCACGCCCCGTCGGAGCCATGAGGCGAACCCTCTTTCCGTGCCGCGCAAGCAGACGGAGTATGCATCGCACTATCGTAGTCTTGCCCGTGCCCGGTCCGCCGGTTATCACGGACACGCCTCCTCCGAGCGCGGAAGCTATAGCCCTGCGCTGTTCGGAATGAAACGTCACGTTCTCTATACGTTCGAACTCCGCTATCTCGTCCGAGCAATCGGGCAACGCCCTGTCGGCGCACTCTGCCATACGGCACAGTCTGACCGCGACGCCCGCCTCCGCGCGGTAAAGAGAGCGCAGCATCAGCGCCTCGCCCTCATCCGTTTCCGTGAATTTCAACCCCTCGCCGCCGGGGACGAGCAGCAATCCGTCAATGATGTCGTCAAGACGCGCGCAGTTCTCCGCGCCGAGCAGACGTCCGGCATCTTCGATCAGCCGCGGACGCGGCATATAAGTATGTCCGTTCTTCTCCGCATTCTCGGTCAGAACGTACAGCACCCCGGCGCGCAGCCTGAAATCGCTGTCGGGACGGATGCCCATTGCCTGCGCTATGCGGTCCGCCGTGAGAAATCCCACTCCGCGAACGTCGTCTATCAGTTTGTACGGATTGGTGCGCACGACCGCTTCCGTATCCTTGCCGTAAATGCGGTATATGCTCTGCGCGAGAGCGCTCGTGACGCCGTACGTCATGAGAAAGGACAGCGCGTCGCTCGCGGATCTGACTTCCGCATACGATTCGGAAATCGTCCGCGCCATGCGGAGACTTATCCCGGGCACTTTCGCAAGTTTCCCCGGAGTTTTCTCTATTACGTCCAGCGTATCAGTGCCGAATCTTCCCACTATCGATGCGGCTCGTTTTTCTCCTATGCCGGGTATCAGACCGCTGCCGAGGAATTTGATTATTCCGTACGACGTGTCAGGACGGGCAAGTCTTACCGTATCCGCTTTCATCTGCCGCCCGAAACGCGCGTGTTCGACGAACACGCCCTCTGCCGTAACATAACTGCCGAGGCCTACGGGAGGAAAAATGCCGACGACGACGGCGACGTCGTTATCCGTCTCCACCGTCGCCACCGTATAGCCGTTTTCTTCGTTGCGGAAGCGTATTTCCGCAACGGTTCCCTTGACTGTTTCCCGCATCGGCCGAACAAAGCCTCCCTTAAACCGACTGCGGCGCGTTATACGCGCCGCGTCCCGTCAGAGTAATTTCAATATATCTTCCGTCCTGTCCGTCGCTTCCCACGGCAGCCCGGGTTTGCCGAAATGGCCGTAATTGGTCGTCGCGGTATATATCGGACGACGAAGGTCGAGTTCGCTTATTATCGCTCCGGGGCGGAAATCGAACAGTTTCTCTATCACCGCCAGAAGTCTGTCGTCGCTCACCCGTCCCGTTCCGAACGAATTGACCGCGAGGGATACGGGATTGGCTTTGCCTATCGCGTACGCCACCTGCAGTTCGAGCCTTTCCGCAGCCCCTGCCGCCACCATGTTCTTGCACACATAGCGGGCATAGTAGCTTGCCGAACGATCCACCTTGGTCGGATCTTTGCCCGAAAAAGCGCCGCCGCCGTGAGGAATGACCCCGCCGTATGTATCCACCACTATTTTTCTTCCCGTCACGCCGCTGTCCCCTTCCGGACCGCCTATGACGAACCTGCCCGACGGATTTATAAGATATTCCGTTCCGTCGTCCGCGTATTCCCCGAGCACATAATCCGCGACGTGCTTTTTCAGATCCGCCGCTAACCGGTCGTTCGTAACGCTCTCGTCGTGCTGCGCCGACAGCACCGCCGTGCGCACGCGGAGGGGCTTATAGCCTTCGTATTCCACGGTCACCTGCGCTTTGCCGTCAGGGCGGAGATAGGGCAGCAGCCCGCTCCTGCGAACCTGCGCGAGCCTTGCCGTCAGCCTGTGCGAGAGTACAGCCGTCAGCGGCATGAGTTCGGGAGTTTCCGTGCAGGCGAATCCGAACATCATTCCCTGATCGCCCGCGCCCAGTTCTTCCGCACCTCGTCCGCCGCCTTCGCGGCTTTCCAAAGACCGCGTCACGGAGTTGCTTATGTCGGGGGACTGCCTGTCCAGCCGCACTTCCAGCCTGCACGAGGACGCGTCCAGCCCCTTCGCCCTGTCGTCGTAGCCTATGGACAGCGCGGTGCGGCGCGCAATGCTCTCCACGTCTATGTCCGCTGCCGTCGTCATTTCGCCGAACACCATGAGAAAATCTGTGGTCGTGCAGACTTCCGCGGCAACGCGGCTGTAAGGATCCGCGGCGAGCGCCGCGTCGAGTATGCCGTCGGCGATGAGATCGCACACCTTATCGGGATGCCCTTCGGTAACGCTTTCGGATGTAAAAAGTCTTGTTTTCATCTCTCGTAAGTTACTTGATATCGTATTCGGCGAGCATCTTCTTCACAAGCTCCGCCGTCGCTGCCGCGGCTTCCTCCGCGGGAAATTCCGTCTTTATGCGCTTATCGCGCGAGGAAACCTCGACGACGCCGCGCTCCTCGGTCTTCTGACTGACCACCAGCCGCAGGGGGATTCCGAACAGATCGGCGTCCGCGAACATCGATCCCGGGCGCACTTCCCTGTCGTCGTAAAGCACCTCCACGCCCGCGCTTTCGAGGTCGGACACGAGTTTTTCCGCCCGCGCGCGCACTTTGTCGTCAGTCACGCGCAGATTGCAGACTTCCACCTGCCACGGCGCGATGCTCATCGGCCATATCGGACCGTATTCGTCGCGGCTCTCCTGACAGACGGACGCCATGAGCCGCCCTATGCCTATTCCGTAGCAGCCCATCACGGGGTGCTTTTCGGTATTGTCCGCGTCGAGGTACGTCATGCCCATCGCCCTGGTGTATTTATCGCCGAGCTGGAATATGTTTCCCACCTCTATGCCGCGCTTTATCGTCAGATGCGGTTTGCCGCAAACGGGACATATCCCGCCGTCACGCGCCTTGGCGACGTCCGTATATTCAAACGGTTTGCCGAAATCTCGTCCGAAGTCGAAGCCGACATAGTGATATCCCTCTTCGTTGGCTCCCGTCACGAGATCGCGCAGACCGCAGAGAGATCTGTCCACGACGTAATCCACGCCGTCGGGAAATCCGACTCCGCCTATAAAGCCGGGCACTATGCCGCTGTCAGCGTCTATCGACGCCGCGGGGTGCACGTCCCGTTTAAGGTAATTGCGCAGCTTGGTTTCGTTGACTTCCGTATCGCCGCGCACGAATACGACGACGTATTTGTCCGTGTCGTTGTACGCGTACACGACGACCTTCGCCGTGTCCTCCGGCTTTTTGCCGAGGAACGCGCACACTTCCTCTATCGTCTTCGCGTGCGGCGTGGACACCTTTTCGAGCCTGCCGCTCTCCGTTTCCGCGTTGTCCGTTATGCACTCCGCCACTTCCATGTTCGCGCTGTACCCGCAGGACGGGCATATGACGAGAGTATCCTCGCCCACGTCGGACAGCAGCATGAATTCGTGGGATACGCTTCCGCCCATCATGCCCGAATCCGATTTGACGGCGATGACGTTCTTCGCACCCGTGCGGGCGAATATGCGGACGTATGCCTCATACGCACGCTCGTAGTACTTTTCGAGGTCCTCCTGCGAGGTGTGGAAGGAATAGCCGTCCTTCATCGTGAATTCGCGGACGCGTATAAGCCCGCCCCTCGCGCGCGGCTCGTCGCGGAACTTCGTCTGCAGCTGATATATCATGAAAGGATACTGCGTATACGATTTGGCTATGTGATCGGCAAGATGAACCGCCGCCTCCTCGTGCGTCATGCCGAGCACCATTTTGTTTCCGCCGCGGTCTTCAAAACGCACCATTTCGCTGCCTATGCTCGTATATCTGCCCGAACTCTGCCAGAGCGACGCGGGCATGACGACGGGAAATAGCACTTCCTGCCCGTCTATCCTGTCCATTTCCTCGCGGATTATCGCCTGTATCTTTTTGGATATGCGCTGCGCGGGCGGAAGAAGCGTGTATATACCGCTCGCAACGGGTTTCATGTACCCGCCCTTGGTCATGAGTATCTGGCTCGCTATCTGACTTTCGTCCGAAACGTGTTTAAGTCTCTCGCCGAGAAGATTCCTTACTTTCATCACACCTCTCCGGTCATGTATTTTCTTCCGCGCGGACTGCGCGGGATACGTCGCTGTGAACGAACCGCCCGTTTTTTCACTCGGACGGCCGCACGATGCCTATGCACCGCTCCATGTTGAATGCGTTCCACGGATACTCTTCCGGCGGGAACACCCTGAATATCATGCGCTTACCCGTAGTCGGATGCATGAACGAAAGATCGTACGACCACAGCGCGAGATGCCCGTACGGCTGATTCCTGCCGTACCTCACGTCACCGTATATCGGACACCCTATCGTCGCCATCTGCACCCTTATCTGATGGCTTCTGCCCGTATACAGTTTTACGTCCGCGAGATAAATCCCCTCTTCTTCGCGGCTTTCGAGCACGTTATAATCGAGTACGGCTTTCTTCGCTCCATCCGTCGTCATGGGCACGACGCGCACCGTGTTCGTCGAAGAATCTTTCATCAGATAATGCACGAGCCGCGCGCGCTTTTCTCCGGGACGCGCCGTGAGCACCGCAAGGTACTTTTTACCGAACGCGCCTTCGCGTATCTGCTCTCCGAGCCGCGCCGCCGCCTTACTCGTACGCGCGAACACCATGACGCCGCCCGTCGGTCTGTCCAGTCTGTGCACGAGACCGAGATATACGTTGCCAGGCTTGGAATACTTGTCCTTGACGTAACTTTTGAGCAGTCCGAGCATGTCGTCGTCGCCGGATACGTCGCTCTGGCTGGGCACACCCTGCGGCTTTACCGCAACGAGAACGTGATTGTCTTCATAGAGTATTGTCAGATCGCGATAGTCCATTCAGGCTCTCCAAAGCCCTGTACAGCCGCAGGGCAGTTTTATCCCTCTGTCCGACGTCGGAAGCGTCAGTTCGTATGCGTCGGTCCTTCCGCGCGGCAGATATATTCCGAGTATATCTCCCAGTACGGTGGGCTGCAAACCCGTCGTATAGGAATTTATCAGGAAAAACAGCGGGTCGTCGGACAGCAGTCCCGCAGCTTCTTCGACGAGCGCGCATATGCTGTCTTCGAGTTTCCACATTTCTCCGCCCGGACCGCGTCCGTATGACGGAGGGTCCATTATAACCGCGTCGTATCTGTTTCCCCGCCGCTTTTCGCGCGCGACGAATTTGGAACAGTCGTCCACTATGTATCTTATCCCGTCTGCGGGACAGCCGGACAGACGCGCGTTCTCGCCGCACCGCTCCACCATATTCTTCGCGGCATCCACATGCGTTACTTTCGCTCCCGCCGAGGCGAGCGCGACCGTCGCGCCTCCCGTATAGCCGAACAGATTGAGCACGGAAGGCCGTCCTCCCCGCGCGGCGACGAGTTCTCCCGTCAGATCCCAGTTATACGCCTGTTCGGGAAACAGTCCGGTATGCTTGAATCCCATGGGCTTCACGACAAACCGCAGCTTTCCGTAACTCACCGTCCACTCGGACGGCATACCGCGCAGGATCTCCCATCTGCCGCCGCCCGTCCGCGAACGGACGTAATGCGCGTTAAGACCGGGATATGCGGCAAGATCGGACGGAGCGCGCCATATCGCCTGCGGGTCGGGACGCAGCAGCGTCACATCTCCCCAGCGCTCCAGCTTTTCGCCGTCTCCCGTCGCAAGTATTTCGTAATCCTTCCACTTTTCCGTCTGCATTTCAGATGAGTTCTATTATTGCGTCCTCGATCTTTTCGGGCGAAGTCATCGGCGCGAACCTACGCACGGGCACCCCGTCCCGTCCGACGAGGAATTTGGTGAAATTCCACTTGATATCCGAACCGAGCACTCCGCTTTTGCACGATTTGAGATAAGTGAAAAGCGGTTCCGCTCCGTCGCCGTTCACGTTCACCTTAGCCATGAGCGGGAACGTGACGCCGTATTTGAGACGACGGAATTTGTCTATTTCCTCTATATCTCCGGGAGCCTGCTCGCCGAAACCGTTGCATGGAAAATCAAGCACGACAAGTCCCTTGTCCGAGTATTTCGCATACAGCTTCTGCAATCCCTCGTACTGCGGAGTAAAAACGCACTTTGTGGCGGTATTCACTATGAGCAGCACTTTACCCTCATAGCATGACAGCGCGACGTCGCTCCCGTCAGCGCTCTTTACCGTAAAATCGTATACAGTCATATCCGCCTCCGTTTCAGCCGGTAAACTTGTTGATATCGGATTTGCGGCACATTACCATCAGGCGCTCGGAATCGTCAAACACGTGTTCGGCGCTCGGAAGCGGGGTGAGTTTGCCGTCCTTCTTTACCGCAAGTATATTGATATTGTACTTCGAACGCACTTCCTTATCGCGTATCGTCCTGCCCGCCCAGCCTTTCGGAGTGGGTATTTCGTATATCGCGTAATCGGGAGTCAGTTCGATGTAATCGAACATGTTGTTCGCGCTGTACAGTACAGCCGTGCGTTCGGCGACCTGTTTTTCGGCGAACACCACTTCGTCGGCACCGTTGCGGAGCAGAAATTTTTCCTGTATCTCCGTGCTCGCGCACGAAACGACGTGGCGCGCTCCGCCTTCGCGCAGAAGCGACGTGGCCTGAAGCGACGACTGAAAGTTCTCGCGTATCGCAACGACGCAGAGATCGAAGTTATCTATCCCTATGCTTTCGAGGACGGATTCCTTCGTGGCGTCGCCTATGCGCGCGCTCGTCACGTACGGCGCAACCTCGCCGACTTTTTCCTCGTCGATATCCATCGCCATGACGTGATTGCCGAGATCGGTGAATTTCTGCGCGAGGAATTTTCCGAATTTCCCCATTCCTATGATGAGTATGGATTTCATGCTTTTTCTCCTTATCCCGATGCGCGGCGGCGTACTCCGACCGCTCCCGCATCATGTCAACCTATTCTCACGCTTTCGACGGGCAGCTCCGCCACGGGTGCGGACGGCGCGCGGAAACACAGCATGAACGTCAGACAGCCTACCCGTCCGAGGTACATCAGCACCGCGAGCACGACGAGCGACGCCGCGCAGAGATGCGGCGTAATGCCGAGAGTCAGTCCGACCGTGCCTATTCCCGACGCGACCTCGAACACTATGTCCGTCAGCGCTATGGGTTCCGGATTGTTCATCTCGAACAAACAGATAAGTATTATCCCGAGCACCGCGGTTATGAAATACATCGTGACGAACTGCGTCGCAGTCTTGATGTTACTCTCGTCTATGCGTCTGCCGAACGCCTCTACG
>CASEMM010000099.1 GCA_949289095.1 uncultured Eubacteriales bacterium
TAGTCGTCGACGTATTTTTTCAGCGTTTCCGCCTGTACTCTGTCGTCTTCAACTATTGCGACTCTCATACGTTTTCCTCCTTAATGCGCCGCTGCGCTTTCATTATATCATAATTGCGGCAAAATGCAATATATTTTGCCGCGATTGCGAAAATTTTTGTCCGCGGTATAACACATCGGTATACGTCTCTGAAAAAATCATTGACACGGACGGATAAAAATAATATAATGACTGTGAATCAAAATACGCGCGCGGTCTGCGGATTACGGCATGTCCGGAACGGACCGTGCGGAGGGTGGAACGGTTTAGTCATGGAACGCAGAAAATATTTACCGGTATACATAAGCTGCGCGGCGGCGCTCGCGATTTTCATCGCGTTCATATTCATTCCCACAGGACGGATCATTCCTTATTCCGTTCTCAGTCTGCTGCTCGCTTCGATCGAACTCAGTCTGCAGGATTTTCTTTCCGTCGGACTGTTCATGATCGCGCATATCGTTATCGTTCTTGCGGGACTGATCAAATGCACGGTAGTGACGATAAACATCGTTACGGGCAGGAAAGAGGCTCACGTCACCGCGAGGTCTTCGATAAATACCGTTGCGGTCATGACGCTGCTCATCGGGGTCGTATCGGTGTTGCTCGGCATGATGAACGAAATGATCGGAGGAACCGGCAGGACGGTGGCGTTTGCGATTCTGCCCGTATACTGGATTTATTTCGGCGTCGGACTCGGAGCGCTGCTTGCGTCTGCCGTAAGCGCAATAATCATACGTCCGTCCGGAATAAAGCCCATGGCGATAGTGTCGCGCGGAGTATCCGTGCTGCTTTCCGCCGCCGCATTCGTTCTGTGCTGCGTGTTCGTTCCCGATTTCAGCGCGCTGGGCGACGTGACGCTGGTCGCCGCGTTCATATTGCGCACGTTATGTCTGCTGCTTTCCTGGTTTCTTCTTTCGACGTGCGTCCGCGCTTTTGCGGCTACTCCTCTGCCTCCGCGGACGGCAGGCAACGGCGGGGATATGACCGAATATTTAAGGCACGGCAGGGACGTGTTCGCAGGAATGACGGCGTTCGTGTTCGCTGTGACGTATACCGTGCTTACTGCGCTGTTCGACTGGTGCGATAATTTTCTCTGGTTTGCGGTGTACTCGGCGATATTCGGCGTGGTATATATAGTGTTTGCGATAGGCTGCGGGATAGCGCATATAATAAGCACGAAAGACGATTCGAGGAGAATGGCGCGCAGAGTGCTCGGCATAGGCAGCGCCGCGTTTTTCGTGTGTCTGTCGCTGGGCGGCATGATATACGGCGGACTCGGATACGCTCTTTCCGCGGTAGTGCCCGCATGCATGCTGCTGATGACGGTCACGATAAGTCTGCTCGTTTCCTCGCTTTATAACGGCAGGTATTTCGTGGACGCGGCAGACGAAGATCCTTCCGCTACCGCGCCGCCTGTCGGCGGCGCTCCCGCTCCGTTTACCGCCGCGGATATGCCGGCGGCAGGCGTCGGATATGCGGCTGTTCCCGATTACCAGGCAGTCAACGTTTATTTCCCGGCATATTACGCGCTTCAGCGCATAGACATGACTCCGTTCACTCCGCGCGAGATGTTTACCCGTCCCGATTTTCCGACGATATGCGAGAACATACGCGCTTTTTCCGTGCGCTACGGCACGCCGGTATCCGCACGGACTGCGCGTTCCGCCGTCGCGGCGCTCGCGGCTTCGCGGCTCGTGTACGTCGCGGGGGATCCTGCCGCCGCGGACAGCGCGGTGCGCGCTCTCGGAGCCGTTCTCGGCGGAGGCTTCGGAACGGAAACCATACTTGACGGCGACAGGACGGATTCGCTGCTCGGAAGATATACCGAAAAAGGATTCGTCGCATCCGGCTTCATCGTGTCGCTGTACAGCGCGCTTAAAAATTCGAAGGAACTGCGCGCGGTCACCGTCGCGGGAGTCGCCCGCGAGGAAAGTTCGTTCGTTCTTCCGCAGATATCCTCGTTTTCGTGCGATCCCATCCGCAGAAAGAGCGTGCTGCTGTGCGAAAACGATTCCGCGGACAGTCTCGTGCTTATGGAGCGCGGCAGACTCGACATAACCGGCAACGTGCGTTTTGCCGTCGCCGCGAAAGAGGGCGGAGTGGTGTCCGCGTCCGCGCGTTTCGGAGCGGCGGCGGTGCAGGCTTCGCCCGACGCGTCGTATACTCCCGCATACGAGCCGGTGGAAATGCACATCAGCATGACGGACTGGAACTCGCGCATAACCGACGCGCTTTCGAGCGATAAGCTGTATCTTACGGAAGCGGAGTGGAAGAGATTCGACAGACTGGATGACGCGCTTGCCGCGATCGGTCTGCGTTCGGATAACATACGCATACGCATGCTCGAACGGTACATAGCCGTTTATATGGCATGCGGCGGCAGCGCCGACGAGGCGACCGACAGCGGAATATGCGCCGTCATACTTCCTCGCGTGACGCTTGCCGAGCGGGATACGGTGCGGGCGGCGAAACTCGCAGACGTGTTCGACGAGGCGTTCGGACCGGACGCCATGCCGCAGAGCAGGGAATTCCTGCGCCGCGCGGGAATATCGTGAGAGGGGGCAGCGGGATGACGACGATAATTTCAAGCGGATTCTGGGACGGCGTGTGGGATGTCATATCCAGCCGTGTGGCGATAGGCATTTACGTCATACTCATGCTGATAGCGGTGGTCGTGCTCATCGTGTCCGTCATCGTAGACGAACAGAAGCGCGTCGAGCCGCTGCGTTCCCGTCAGCGTCGCGCGGAAGCGGAAGACGCGAAAGTGGGAGAAGGGCGAGCGGACGGACAGTCGCGGTTTTACATGCTGACGGAGACGGACGAGCGGATGAAGGGATACCGTGCGCCGGGAAAGACGGATATAACGCTGAAAGAGCTTTGCGAGAGATTCAGGAACTATGCCGCGGCGGA
>CASEMM010000100.1 GCA_949289095.1 uncultured Eubacteriales bacterium
ATAGATATTGTCTGCAACATCATGAAGCTGGACAAAAAGTGGAAGTGCCGCACATTGTCGGGAGGACAGAAACAGCGGCTCATCACCGCCTCAACGCTCGCGATGGGGCAGAAGATCATCATTCTCGACGAACCGCTCGCAAATCTTGATAAAGACGGCGCGGCAATGCTCATGGGAACGCTGCGCTCGCTCGCAGAGGCAGGGTACTGCATCGTCGTCATCGAACACAGGCTCGATATGGTGCTGCCGTTCGTCGATACGGTCTGGCACATCGGCAATAAAACGGTAAAAAAGGTCGAAAACAGGCATGAATACCTTATGCAGCAGACGGCGAAGATCGAGGATGCCTGCCCTGCGTTTGCGGGCGGCGCGCCGCTTTTTAAACTCGAAAAGGTCGCTTTTTCGGTGGAAAAAGAGCGAAAAATTCTCAAAGACATCACGCTTGAAATCCCGAAGGGCGGCAGAACAGTCTTTCTCGGCGAAAACGGCTGCGGCAAAACGACGCTTATGCGTTTGATTGCAAGATTGTATAAGCCTACGGGCGGCGCCGTCAAACAGTACATAGACGAGAAATTCAAACAAAAGCCGAAGGGCTGCAAGGCTTGGTATAAAAAGGTGGGCGTCGTGTATCAGAATCCCGATTACCAGCTCTTTATGCCCACCGTGCGACAGGAAATTTCCTTCGGCGCAAAGAGCGAAGAATATGCAGCAGAGATTGCAGAACTTTTCGGTGTAAAACACCTTTGGGAACGGCATCCGCAGTCGCTTTCGGAAGGACAGAAGCGCCGCGTTTCCATTGCGGCGGTTGCCGCATGCGAACCCGAAGTTCTGCTCCTGGACGAACCGACGGTGGGGCAGGACTACGACGGACTTTGCGCTTTGGTGGAGATATTAAACAAGCTGCACATGCAGTCGTGCAATACGATGATCACGGTTACCCACGACGTGCGCTGCGCAGAGGCGCTGTGCGACATGGCGTATCTGATTGCGGACGGCAGCGTTGCGAAATGCGGCGGAAAAGAACTCGTACGGGAGTATTTCTCGCACTGAATAAGCGGGAAATACATGAAAAGCCGTTCGGACGAACAGAACGCGGCGAATCTCGAAAAAATGCTCGGCAGGCTCAGAGGAAACGGATAAAACGCCTCTGTTTCCGATAAAATCGCGCGGACAGGCATGCGCATGGAACGTTCCGCGAAGCGTGCCGGCTCCGGAGATATTTGCGATTAACAGCCGCGGAAACGTTTCCGCGTGTCCGCCGTAACGTTGTCCGCAATGTCATGAATTGCCGCCGTGCCGAGATTAACGGCACGGCGGCAAAACGTGCGCGATAAATAGTATTGACAAAACGCGCGGAGCGTGGTAATATATAAAAGACGATGTGAGGACGCAAGGGGGACAGTGTGCTCTTCGACATAGCGATAGTGGACGACGACGCGGATGACGCGGGAAAACTGGCGGAGCTGATTGAAAAATATTTCGGCGGCAGCCGCGATTCATGCGAAATAAAGACATACGGCAGCGCGGTGACGTTCTGTGAGAACTTCCGCGCGGATTTTGACGTTATATTTTTCGATATAAGCATGCCGGATATGAGCGGCATGGATGCCGCGCGTTTCATACGCGAACGCGATAAACGCGTCGTAATCGTATTCGTGACAAATATGGTACAGTGCGCGATAGAGGGATATACGGTGCAGGCGTTCGACTTCATCGTGAAGCCCATTAACGAAGGCAGTTTTTTCATTAAATTCGACCGTATACTTGCGGCGGTGCGAGCGAAATCGGACGACAGTATGGTGACGCTGAACGCGGCGGACGGAACGAAACGCGTTGCGGTGCGGGATATAAAGTATATCGAGGTGCGTAATCATCATCTGACGTATCATACCGCGGACGGTGAATTTCTCGTGCGAGGCACTATAAGCGCGGCGGAACGCGAACTCGAAGCGTATCATTTCGGCAGGTGCAACAGCTGTTATCTCGTCAACATGAAGCATATTTCGGACTTCGGCGGCGACTGGGTTACGGTGGGCGGCGATCGGCTGAAAATTTCGCAGACGAAAAAACAGGCGTTTCTCGGCGCTCTCGCAAAATACTTCGGAGGCGGAGCGTGTTAGAAACTTTTGTTTCTCTTTTGCTCATGATAGCCGAACTTATGGCTGCGGAGTGCATATTCGCTTCGGGACTGAGACGCAAAAGTCTGTTTCCGGTGCGGCTGGCAGGAGCGTTCGTCGTGACGGTGGAGGCGGTGTTTTTCGCCGTGCTTCTCTTTTACCGTTCGACCAACATATGGTTTTCGTACGGCGGTACGGGGGTATGGCAGGAATCGCTGTTCAAATTCTTTTTGTACGTTTTTGCTTTTGCGCTGACAATACTCGGAATGAAGTTCTGCTTCAACGATTCCGTTTGGCATATAATGTTCTATTGTTCCGGCGCATACGCGACTCAGCACCTCGCAAAGAACGTAGCTTCGCTCATATCGCATTTTACGGTAGGCGACAGCGGCTGGGCGACGTGGCTGATAGAGGCGGGAATCTGTGCCGTTGCCTGCGTACTCGCGTATTTTGTGTTCGTTCGCGGCAGAACCCTGCCGGACAACGGACGGGACATGCGGCGAAAGGTGATATTGTCGTTCGTCGTTATATTCGTATGCGTGGGGCTGTCGCGCATAACAGTCGACAACACGATGCGCGGCGCCGTATCGTTTATCGCGGAGACGGTGTATTCCGTCGTGTGCTGCGCGCTCGTGCTCGTAATACTTTCCGACATAAACAAGATAGACCGTATGTCCGACGATCTTATGATCGCGCGCGAGATACTTGCCCGCGAACGCGAGCAATACGCGCTGTCCAAGGAAAAGACGGAGCTTATCGACATGAAATATCACGACCTGAAGCACATGCTCGGCAAGCTGCGCGAAGGATGGTCGGACGAGCAGATGGAAAAGATAGAGGACGCGCTGAAAACGTACGGCGCCGCCGTGCGGACGGGCAACGACGTTCTCGACGTGGTGCTGACGGAAAAAAGCCTGTTGTGCGATAAGTTCGGCATATCGCTGACGTGTTCGTGTAACGGCGAAACGCTGTCGTTCATGGATAAGTGCGATTTGTACGCGCTGTTCGGCAACGCGCTTTCCAATGCGATAGAGAGCGCCGAAAAGGTGGAGGACAAGTCGCGCCGCAGCATCGTCGTGGACGTGCGCTCGGTGGGAGGAATAATAAGCGTGCATGTCGAGAACTATTATGCGGGCGAGATCGTGATGGAAAACGGATTGCCTGTGACAAGGAAAGACAAGGGGATTCACGGTTTCGGCATGAAAAGCATGGAATATATCACGAAACAATACCGCGGGCACATGAACGTTACGGCATCGGGAGGCAGATTCTGCTTGGATATAATATTTCCGCCTTCTGCGGGAGCTTCCGCGGATCGGGATCGCTGACTTCTGACTGTTAAACGGCGGGACGGAACAGAACTATGTTCCGTCCGTTTTCGTATGAGTTGCGCCGCCCCGCGTGTGAGTTGCGCCAGAACTCTTGAAAAATTTTCTCTCCGTGTTATTATATATGCGGATAGGCTGCGGAAGAATATTCCGCCGCGTTTCCGTAATAATATCCGAGGAGGAAGTGAATGGAATTCATCAGAAAATTCGTTACGAGCGTTTCCGTCGGCTACTGGCTGTCGCTCGGCGCGGCGGTACTGTCTCTCGTTACGGGTATCGTGTATGCGGCGGCATATAACGGATCGAATTATATGAGCTGGGCGGCGTTCGCAATGTTCGTCGTCGCGTTTGTCGCGTTCGCGGTGCTTGCGTCGCTCGACGCGACGTACCGTATTGCGCCGGCAGTAGGAGGGACGATAGACCTGATCGCAATGTGTCTTTACATAAGCGCGGTGTATATGTATCTGTCCGAAGTTTTTTACGGCGGCATAACCGCGGCAGCGATGGCGGAACTCGACCCCGCGTTCGTATTCTGTCTGCTTGCGTCGGTCCTGTGCGTCGCACTGTTCGTTGCCGGCATATTCGTGCGCCAGCGCAGGAGAGTAAAGTCCGTTGCGGCAGCGGAAGACGGCGGTGAGAGCGCCGAAACTCCGACGGCGGAAGAAGCGGCAGAGCTTTCGGATTACGACAGAGCGTATGCGGCGTTGTCTGACGACGTGCGTGCGTTTGCCGATAAGGTGATCGCGCACGCGCTTTCGCTGGACGGCGCGGCAGAGAAGAGATCGAATACGAAACTCACCGTAAGGGCGCAGGGCAGCTCCGTGCTTACGGTGCGCATAAGCCGTGGCGTCGCAGAGGCGCATTTCAAGCTGGAAAACGACGCCATACG
>CASEMM010000101.1 GCA_949289095.1 uncultured Eubacteriales bacterium
AGTTCGTAACGATTTCGGACGGACGCGCCGTCGTCGATACCGTTTCGTCCGATGAGTTTTTCGCATCCGCGCAGAATGCCGCTCTCGGTATGTTCGGGGTCATCGAGAGCAGCGAAGCGGTGAGCGGAGTTTCGTCGTCCATGCGCGGCTATCTGACGGACGCGTTTGAGTATATGTACGATTACGATCTGTATTATACGTCCCGCAACGGGAACGGAAATACGGGGGCGTTTACGACATATCTTTCGGGGTTCGAGATCCCGTATCTCTTTCAGTACAGAAACGACGCGATAGACGACATATCGACGTTCGTGCATGAGTTCGGGCACTTCTCGTCCTATTATCTTTCCGGCGCGTACGGCGGGTCTGATCTCGACGTTGCGGAGATACAGAGCCAGGGGCTGGAAATGATGCTCATGAATTATTACGACGAGGTGTACGGTTCGCTGACCGTGACTTCGGGCGGTACGACGTATTCGGGCGAAACGCTCGCGGATCTCATGAGAAAGTCAGAGCTTTTCAGTCAGCTGCTGTTCAGCGTCGTTATGGGCTGCATCATGGACGAACTGCAATACGACGTGTATACGAATATCGGGAATTACGACAGCGGAGCGGACGTGACCGCGAAGTATACCTCGCTTCTCCGCGAGTACGGGCTTACGGAATCGTTCACCCGCGATTACAGCGAACTTATAGGGTACGATTACGACTATTTCGAATATTGGTGGGCGGCGGTGTCGCACACGTTCAGTCAGCCTTTCTATTATATCAGCTACGCCATGAGCGCCGTTCCCGCGTTTTCGGTGTATGTCGACAGTACTTCCGACTTTGTCGCGGCTGCCCGCGAATACAATTTCATTCAGTATTACGGCAACGGTGAATCCGGCTATACTCTGGAAACGCTGCTTGCCGAGGCGGGTACGGGCAGTCCTTTCGAGGAGAGCACGTACGAGGAAATAGGCGCTTATCTCGAAACCGTAGTGTGATCGCAGTATCGCCGAATACGGGCAAGGGTAAGGCGCCGCGCTCTCTTTGACGGCTGTTCCTGTATCTGCCGGCGGCAAATAAACGTAAAATTTTTCCAAAGGACTTGACATATCATCGCGGTTATAATAAAATAAGGACAAAGGGAGGGGGAGCGTTACAGTATGTTGGAAGTTTTTCTCGACGCCCTTAAAGATACGGCTCTTCTCATACCCTTTCTTCTCGCGGTACATCTGCTGATAGGATTTTTCGAGGCGCGCGGCAAAGGACGGATCAAAAAGAACGGCGTTTTGTCTTCGCCGCTCGCTCCGCTCGTCGGAACGGGACTTGCGCTTCTGCCGCAGTGCGGATTCTCCGTCGTTGCAAGCGAGCTGTATGCCAGACGGCTGGTGTCCGCAGGAACGCTGGTGGCGGTGTTCATCGCTACGAGCGACGAGGCGATACCCATTCTCATCGGCGAGGCGGCGTCAGACCCTTCGCTGTGGGCGCGCACGGGACTGCTGATAGGGATAAAGGCTGCGATGGCTCTCGTTGCGGGATATGCCCTTCTCGGCATGGGAGCGGCGTCCGGAAAACGCCGCGCCCGCGCGGAAAACCAATGCTCCGTCCGGACTCATGAAGAAAACCGCGGCGGTGCGGACGGCGGATGCGCCCGCGCCGAGAGCGCTTCTCGCGAGGATGAGGACGGGTTCGTTCATGCGCACGGGCACGGCTGCTGCGGGCATGAGATCGGAGAGGAAAAAGGCGGCGTTTTCGAGCGGTACTTCAAGCATCCGCTCATTCATACGCTGATAATAACGCTGTTCGCTTTCGCGGTGAACTTTGTGCTCGGTACGGTTATATACATCGTTACGCCGGACAGGTTCACGGCGCTGATGCGCAGCGGGCTGTACGTTCAGCCGCTTGTCGCTACGCTCGTCGGGCTGATACCCAATTGCGCGGCAAGCGTCATGATAACAGAACTGTTTGCGAACGGATCGCTTTCGCTCGGCGCGGCAGTGTCCGGACTCGCCGTGAACGCGGGGCTGGGCATAGCGGTGCTCGTCAAGGAAAACAGGCGGGCGGGTGAAAACGCACTGATCGTGGGCGGACTTATAGTCTACGCGCTCGCGGTCGGATATGTCCTCACGCCGTTCGGCTGAGCGCCGTTTGCGGCAAATACCGAAAGAGGGAACAAAAAAGGAGATCGGTACGTTATGGCTTCCGTACTTATAGTGGATGACGAACAGGGAATAAGAGACGTGCTCCGCGAATATCTGGAGCTCGAAGGATATGAAGCTGACGAGGCGGCTGACGGAATGGAGGCGATCCGCAAAGCCAAAGCCAAGGATTACGACATTATCGTGATGGATGTGATGATGCCCAAGCTGGACGGGTACAGCGCGGTCAAGGAGATAAAGAAGGACAAGGACGTGCCCGTCATCATGCTGAGCGCGCGCAGCGAAGAGTACGACAAGCTGTTCGGTTTCGAGATAGGCGCGGACGATTACGTCACGAAACCTTTTTCGCCGAAGGAGGTTGTCGCGCGCATAGGCGCGGTGCTCCGCCGCGGAAAGGCAACGAACAAGAAGATTGTTTCGGACGGACTGGAAATAGACGTTGCGGGCAGGAACGTATACGTCGACGGCAAAAAGGTGTACCTGACGCCGCGCGAATACGACCTGCTGTTCTACCTTGTCAGAAACGAGGGTATCGCCATTCCACGCGAGCAGCTGCTCGCGGATGTGTGGGGCTACGATTTCTTCGGCGAGGATCGCACTGTGGATACGCACATCAAGATGCTGCGGGCTAATCTCGGACCGTACAGGGATAAGATACTTACTCTGCGCGGCGTAGGCTATAAGCTCGTACTCTGACGGCGGCGGGGGAACGGAACGTGGCTGACGGCATAGACGACATCGGCGCGGCTGACGCCGCGAACGCCGAAAACAAGTCCGAGGGGAAACACGGGCTTGTTTTTTCGCCTGCCTCGTCCGATGCGCCGGCGCCGGGCGCGCCCTCTCCGCGCAAGCGCGGACACGGCGTTTTCCGTTCCATACGTTTCAACGTCTGGACGATATTCATGCTGATGACGGTATTCGTCCTCGGCATTGTCTGGATATTCGAAATCATATTTTATTCGACGTTTTACGTAGGATTTCAGCGTAACGACATATCCAAACTCGGCGACGAATTCACGAACGGATATCTTGCCGGACTGCGCGCGGACGCGGATGAAGATACGCTGCGGACGTTCGTTTCGGAGTTCGTGAGCGAGAATTCCGTCAACGTCATGGTGTTCAATCTCGACGATTACGGCGAAGTCAAGCCGGAGAGCGTAATTTCCGCAACCGTCAGCGGCGTTCAGGCCACGGACATCTCCGAAGGCATATTCGACTATTATATAGAAAATCTCGGATACGAAACTCCTCTCGTAGCGGATACGACTTCGCTCGAAAACGTGGAGGAAAGCCTTGTCATTTACGGTTACCGCACCAGCGTGTATGACAGCGACGTGGGCATCAGCAACATGCTTTACATCTATATGTCCAGCGAGCTTCCCTCGTTCGTCAGCGCGCGCAATACTCTTGCGGGACAGCTTGTGGTGATAACCGTCGCATGTCTCATCGTCGCAACGGTGGTCGCGTTCTTCGGTTCGGCGGCAGCGGCAAAACCCATGCGCGATCTTGCCAACCGCGTCACGGAAAAACGGAGCGGCAAGCGCAAGCCGCTTCCGACGAAAACCAAGTTTTCCGAGATAAACGAACTGTCGACAGCGTTTAACTACGCCTTCGACGAGGCAGAAAAGAACAACCGTTTCCGGCGCGATCTGCTCGCAAACGTTTCGCACGATATGAAAACCCCGCTCACGATGATACGCGCTTATTCGGAAATGATACGCGATATTTCGGGCGGAAACAGGGAAAAGTCCGCGAAACAGGCGCAGATAATCATAGACGAAACGGAGCGGCTGACGGCTCTTATAAACGAAGTCGTGGAACTGAGCAAACTCGAATCGGGCGTCATGCAGCTGAACGTAACGTCTTTCGACCTCTCCGCGCGGGTTACGGAAACGGTGAAACGCTTCGGCATAATGGAAGAGGCGAAAGGATATAAGTTCGAAGCGGATATAGAACCGGATCTCGTCGTGCGGGGCGACGGCGAAAAAACGGACCGCGTCGTATATAATCTTATCGGAAACGCCATAAACTACACGGGCGCGGACAGACGCGTCGTCGTCCGCTGCCGCAGAAAGGACGGGTGCGCGCGCGTCGAGGTATCGGATACCGGCAAGGGAATGACGGAAGAGGAACTTCATACCGTCTGGGACAAGTATTACCGGCTCGCGCAGGACAAGCGCCGTGTCGTGGGCAGCGGACTCGGACTCAGCATAGTCAAGTCGATACTCGAACTGCATAAGGCGAGGTTCGGCGTGGAAAGCGAAAAATACGTCGGTTCGACGTTCTGGTTCGAACTGCCGCTGTCGCCGGACAATCAGACGTAATGTTTCCGTTCCGATCCGGTAAACGCAAAACTCCCTTTGCGGGAGTTTTTTGTCTGCGCCGCGCAAATCGCCGACGGGCGTTTTACGAGTGAACGGAAACGGACGCGGCCTGCCGGATGAAAACCGTCTGGTTTATACCGCCCGCCGTTTGCGGTCATACCGCGGGATCGGTGTCGCCGGGGCTGCGGAGAAATGACATGGCGCGCGCGATGAGCGCGGCGTTTTCCGCACGTTCGGGGCGGCGGACGGGCCAGACGTGGACGTATCTGTTCCCGCGCGTGTTTTGCGTGAAATCGAGTTCGTGCGGTATTCCGAGGCGGCAGAGCAGCCGCGAAAAGCGCAGCGTCAGACGTTGCAGCGAATCGCTTTCGCCGCTTGAAAGAAATATGCGCCGCGGAGAGTATTCGCCGAGCAGCGTTTCGGCGTCCGTGAAACGCTGCCAATCCCCGTTGCCTACCGAGAGTCCCGCGAGCGCGCGGACTCCGCGTTTTCCGAATGCGAACGCGCCCGATACGAGGAACAGCCCGTCTGCCTGCCGTCCGACGTCGCCTGCTTTCAGACCGAAGGCATCGCGTACTGTTTCGGAACCCGCCGCCGCGTCCGCGACAAGCGCAAGCTGCGCTCCCGCGCTGTCGCCCGCGAGGTAAAATTTACCGCTGCCGTCGCGGGACTGCGCGAATGCCGCCGCCCGCGCGACGTCGGAGATCATGGCGGGATAATCGGCGTGCGGCGCAAGACGGTATTCGGCGCTCGCTACCGTAAAACCGAGGGCGGCTATCGCGCGGCAGAACCGCCCGTTCAGTTTTTTGTCTCCGTACACAAGTCCTCCGCCGTGAACGTCCAGCACTACGGGGAGGGCTTCGGCGCCGACGGGCGAGTATATGTCTACAGACTGTCCGCCGGGGACAGGTATATCGCGCGTCACCGTTACGCCGTCGTCGGCTTCGGGCGCGTCTTTTTCGCATTTCGCATCGTAACGCGCCATCATGCGGCACATGATTTTCGCTGTCAGCCGTTTCACTTGTCGCTTTTTCCGTTTGCCGTGCCGTCGTTTCCGGAATCGCTGTCGGAATTTCGTTTGCCCGTTAGTTCTGCTTTTGCCGGCAGGCAACCGTCCGCTCCGGGCGCGGCGCCAGCCGTTTCGGCTGACGCCGCGGCTTTAAGCTCACGGTAAGAATCCGCGTTGTTTTCCGCGAGACGTCCGAGAAAGCTCACTTTATCGCGTCTGCTCAGATCCTCGCGTACGCGCGCCGTTACGAACAGATATATGCAGTACATCGCCGGGAGGCCGAGATTCGTTTCCATGAGCGAATTGACCGCGAGTACGCGGAACTGTTCGGAGAGTTCCATTCCGCCGCTGCGCACTCCGCCGAGCAGCAGCGCGAATTCCCAGCCGAACTGAACGGCGACGCCTATCGCAAACAGCCAGAGCAGCCGCATTCGCTTCGCTTTGTCTTTTTGCAGCAGGTTCCATACGATGACCGCGAAATAGCTGACGGCGAGAAACACCGCCATAAACCAGTGATATTCGCCGGTTTCCCTCCATATCCTTATGCGGCTGCCGTCGCCGGTGAACGCGTTGTCGAGAACGGGGCATACCAGCCACCATACGAATATGAGCACCGTCCACTCTGCTATGCGTTTGTCTTTTTTAAGGCACAGCCATATCCACGCGAAATTGGTTATG
>CASEMM010000102.1 GCA_949289095.1 uncultured Eubacteriales bacterium
GAATACGCGCGGCAGGTATTGCTTTATCAAGCACTTTGCGACGTATGAATCGAGCGTGGGCAATACATGGATGAGCGAACAGGCGCTGCGCGAAACGGTGCTCAAAGCGCACAGAAAGGCGTTTGTGGACGGCGGCTCGCTCGGCGTCATGACGAGCTATCAGAGCGTGGGCGCGGAGATGTCCACCAACTCCGAAGCGCTGCTTACCGGAGTGCTGCGCGGCGAATGGGGCTTCCGCGGCGCGATCACGTCGGACGCGAGCGGCGGCGCTCATCAATACATGGAAGGGCTTATCCGCTGCGGCGGCAATTTCGGAATGAACATAGAGCTCGGCGCAATGGGGATAAGTTATTCCGAACAGGAAACATCTCCGAGAATGCAGCACAGAATGCGCGAATCTGTGCACCAGATACTGTATATGTGGCTGCGTGCCGATTATAACGAGAGAACGTATGCCGCCAATCCGGACGACGGCGACACGTACAGATCGTCCACGCAGATAGACGCGTGGGTGTGGTGGAAACCGTTCATATGGACGATAGACATAGTTATGGGCATAGTGCTCGCGTATTGGCTGTTCTGCGTGCTGAGCGGTTTCATCGTCGGTCTGCGCAACCGCCGCGCGGCTGCACCCGTCGATCCCGGTACGGGCGGCGCGCCGAATAATCCGGGCGGCGATTCTCCGTCGGACGACAAGACATTCACGGCGTTTACCGCCGTCGGCGACCCGTCCGCGGCGGACGGCGGCGGGATGAACGACGCCGCGTCGACGGAGCGGGAAACTCCTTCGGCAGAGGACGGCGCTCCGTCGGACGAAGCGGCGGAAGAAACGGCGGAAGAAACGGCGGAAGACCGTGAGTCGCCGTTCGCAGAGGCGTATGCGGTTCTGCCGCCCGACGCGAAGGATCGCGCGGAAGCGGTTAAGGCGTACGCCGCAAAAGTTCCCGAGGCAAGCATTCGTGAAACGAAGAACGGCATTGCGTTCAGATCGGGAAGCAGAACGTTTATGAAAATGAAAATCCGCAGGGGAGTGCCCGTCGTGTTTTTCGATCTCGAAAGCGAAGAGGTGCGCTCGTACCGAAAAGAATCGGGAGCGAAGATCCCCCGCAACAACGTCGCGATCAGGCTGAAGGACGACGAGTCCGTAGCGACCGCATGCCGCATGACGGATATGTCGCTTGCGCGTTTCGAGCGCGAACACGAAGCCGTCCTCGCCCGCAGGCGCGATCAGCGCCGCGCGCGCAGGGACGCCAATGACGGCGAAGGAGGATCGGATAATGAATAAGCCGAAGATGAGTCTGAAACTCATTAAGATAATCGTCGGGATCGCGTGCGGCGTGATAGTCGTCGCGGTTGCTCTGGGCGTTATGCTCGGTTCTTACGGCAATTGGAGAGGCTATTACGACAGGCTGATGGCGGAGCGCGAGCATCAGAAGTACCTCGAAAGTCTGCCGCTCGAGTTTACGGGCATAAGCGCGGCGCTCGCAGACGGCGTGGTGTTCTATGACAACGGCACCGCCGATCCCGAGGCATACGACTTCACCGTTTCCGCCAACTTCACGGAAAAGGGCAGGGAGTTTTCGAGAAAATTGTCCCTCGGCGAC
>CASEMM010000103.1 GCA_949289095.1 uncultured Eubacteriales bacterium
TCGTCGTCCGGTCCGCCCGCAGTCGCTTTCTTACGCATACGAACATCCCTGACAAGCGGCAGCGCGAGCGCTATACCCCTCCATATCAGCAACCCGAACACGATGACGTTGATGAACACGAGCAGCATTATCCACCATGCAAAGCCATAAGTGACGGCGCGCGGTCCGGATATTTCGATCGTGAATTCATTCTGTATCGTGTTGTTCTTTGCCGCATAATATACATTGCACTTAGCGTATACGATGTCCTTTACCGTCAGACGGGCAAGATTCATTTCAACAGGGCTGTCCGTATCTATCCTGCCATATCGTCCTGCCGTACCCCTGTTGGGATTAAGCTGCAATCCCGCGCGGGCGCGAAGAGAATTCGGCATCTTCATAATACCATTGCCTCCGTCCTGATAATCGGTTATAACAACTCCGTTGAATCCCCACTCGCCGCGAATGACGTCGTTTATCATAGCGTGGTTGCCGCCTGTCCATTCGGGTCCCACTTTATTGAACGACGACATAAGTCCCGTCGCGCCGCCCTCTTTGATCGCTATCTCAAAGGGGCGAAGATACGTTTCGCGGAAAGTCTGTTCGTTCAGCCATACGCGACCGCTCGTCTGATAATCGTAGCAAACGAGATGCTTGACGTATACCATAGCACCGTTGGACTTTGCTCCGAGAGAAAACTGCGCAGCGTAAATTCCGGAGAGTACGGAGTCCTCGCTGTAATACTCGTAGTTACGCGCTCCATACGAATTTTTATGCAGATTTACTCCGGGAGCATATATGCCCGACATATTGAAGTTTTCGGCATCCACGCCGATAACCTGTCCCATCTGAAACAGCAAATCTTTGCTCCACGTCTGTCCGACCATATTTTCCGTCGGGAATGCCGTGAGCTTGGAATCGTTGTTGGGGTTGAAATTGGATGTATTGAATCCGCTCGGACCGTCCTGATCCGTCCAAATGTTTTTACCTATGCCGTACGCTTCTTTGGAACCGTATCCGGCATCTTCGACTATCAGACGTATTTCCTCTTTCGTAAGCTGGTCAAGGAACGTCTTCCATTTCGCGTCGTCCGGATCGTTGTAATGTTCGGGGTCGGCAAGGTAGAACATAAGGTCGTCATTGTATTTGAGTTCCACTCCGGCATTTGTGAAATCTCCGTTCTGCGCCACGGTACCGTCCGCGCGCAGCACAAGTTTATATTCCGCGCCTGCGTCGACTCCGAACAGCGGCATTTCCGTAAATACCGAATCGTAACCTGAATACGCAACCGCTTTATCGTCGACATTAACGCTCAGATTCGGATACTCGGAAGCGCACACGCTGCCCGCCCAGTCAGCGCGGGTAAGATACGTCCAGTCCTGACCGAGCGTACTCCCGTCAAGAGGCACGCCGAGATATGCCGTATCGCCCGTAAAGCGATTCACTACCTCGTTGCCGGAAACAGGATCGGTCGTCCAGACAATATCCTTGGTAACGGTGTAAGTAAGTTCGCCGCCCGGAGCGTTCGCATCTCTGTCCATATCCGCTTTCGGTGTATGCGCGTCACTCATAAGTTTAAGCGTATGAGCCGCAGACTCATCCAGTTCCCATGCCGCATAACCGTTTTTGTTCATATCATAGCAGTCGTAAGACGCAAGATCGTATGCGGAGAACGAGAGCGTCACATCCACAGACATTTCCGGCTCGAGGGTCGGCGTTTTTGCGAAATCCACGAGAGAGATTGCGGGTTTTTCTATCTCGCCGTCCACGTACGGAGGAGCATAATAAAGCTGAACGACGTCTTTCCCGGCAACGTCGCCCGTATTCGTCACAGTGACGGTAATAGTAACTGTATCGTCTTTTTCGAGGACGGAACCGTCGGTAAGACTCGTTTCTTTCACGCTCCACGAAAAGTCGGTGTACGATAAACCATAGCCGAACGGATACTGCACGACAGCGTCGTAACCCGTTTTATCCGTCCCGTCGAGTGTCCGTTCGTCGTAATATCCTTCCGCGGCGGCGGTTTCGTAGAATTTGTAGCCGACGTACACACCCTCGGTATAAACGCAGTCCGCTCCGTTCTCCGTGAAATTATAGCGCGTAAGTTCGTTTTCGCGCGGGTTATAGACTACAGTATCCGCAAGTTTTGCCGACGGATTCACGTCGCCGTAAATTATACGGGGGATCGCCGACGCACCGGACTGACCGAGATAGCCGGCGACAAGCGCCGCGTCAGGTCTGCCGATCTCCTCGCCGTCGGGAGCGCGTCCCGTTTCGAGGAACGTCATATCCATCATCGAACCGCAGTTGAATACGATTACCACATTGTTGAAAGTTTCATTGCAAAGTTTTATCAGACTTTGCTCTTCCGTAGAGATCTGTCCGTACTCGCGGCTCGTATCCGTCGGAAGGTTATACTTCTTCTGCTGTTTCTGCGTGTTGCTTCCGAGGAACTCGCCGCTGTAACGCGAAAGCACTATGACTGCGGTATCGGAGAATGCCTTTGCCCGTTCCATAACGTCATCCGTGAAATACCTGTCCGTTACCGGCTCTTTCAAAGTGGTCGAATAACGGTTTGCCGTCGTCGCGCTGAGCCCCCAGTCCGCATCCTGCGTCGTGCGGTAGCCTTCGTAGATATTTATGATCTCCTGGTTATACATAACGCCGCAATCGGTAAATGCCTCCGTAAGAGTGACTATAAGGTCCTCGTGCGGATTTGATCTGCCGGAACCGTCTCCGGAAAGCAAAATTCCGGCATCGGTCGCGCCGAACCCGAACAGATTAACCGTTGCGTTATCCTTTGCAAGAGGCAATACGGGAATGCCATCTTCATCCTCATTTTTAACCAGAACAATGCCCTCGTCCGCAATCTTGCGCACAAGTTCGTCGCTCGTCTTTGCAGCCTCGTCCACCTTCGTCTTATCCCCCTCTATCTGTTCCCCGACCCCGAGAAAGTTGGATATGACTGTGGCATAACGCCGCGCAAACACGTCGCCGACGATCAGCGCTGCCGCAACGATAAGCAGAAACGCTACCGTTACTATGCGGATGATAAGCTGCCGCGTCGTTGTCGGTCTGTACTCTTTTTCCTTTTTCACATCTTTTCTCCTTTTGCTTTTTTCGCAGTACGGAAAAGCCGCCGCACTCCGTATGAAAATGATACGGCGCGCCGCAGGCAAAAACAAGATTTGTTTCGTAAAAGGTATATTTTGTGCGTAACTAACCGACGCCGAACAGGATATTCAGCGTAAAAATATCTCCGCCGACGGAAACGGACATCTCCCCGCCGTATTTTTCGCATATCATCCGCATAGAGCGCATACCGTAACCGTGCATGGACTTGTCCGCTTTCGTCGTTACGGGAAGCGCGCCGTCGAACTCAGGACGGACAGCGCAGCGGTTATAAGTGTTGACGACGACAAACGACTTTTTGTTCGTTACGGACAGGCTGATCGTTCTGTACTTTTCGTCCAGCGTCGAGACCGCTTCGATCGCGTTGTCGAGCATATTGCCAAACAAAGCGTAGGTATCCGCGGGAGTGATGAAATCCAGGCATTTGCCGTCTATTATGCAGCACAGCTTAATGTTCTTGCTGCTGCAAAGCAGGCTCTTTTCCGTGAGTATCACGTCGAGCGCCTCATTGCCCGTGCGCACGGGAGCGTCGAACACGGAGATGAGCTTTTCCATTTCCACGACCACGCTGCGGTCTACCGCGCTCGTGCTGCCTATCATACGGATCTGATGCTTCATATCGTGGCATTTCTGGTTTATCAGATTTATGTTCTCTTTCGTCATTGCGTACTGCGCGAGCTTTTCGTTATACATCTTCTCCGTAAATTTAAGTTCGTCGGCAAGTTTATCGTGCCGCTCGACGAAAAACTGGAACGCAAAAGAAAAGACGCAGCAGGTCACGTTGAACGCGGAGATCATTATAAGATATGTGCGGTTGAAATCCATACCCGCGTAATACGAAACGAACGAGCTCGCAAGCACGTCAAAAAGCAATATCACCGCTGCAAGCGTCAGCACTTTGACGTTTTTCATCTCTATCCCGTATCCCCCTGCGACGCGGCGTTTGACGAAATAATATCCGAAGAAATACGTTACGCCGTAGACGAAGAAATAGACTATCAGCGTAAACGGATTGGCGCCGACGACGTTGGAGCTGTTGGAAAACAGTATGAATATGTCCTCTCTGCCGGGGCTGGAAGCTACCGGATAGTTGTCACCGAACCGCATTGCAAGCGAGCACAGCCCGAACAGTTCGCTTGCGATATGCTGCACCGTGTATGCCGCGACGGCGTAAAACAGCACGGTCAAAAAACGCTCCTTGAAGCAAAATGCTATCGCAAGGAACGTCAGCAGAAACAGTATTATATATGCGGCTATCGCGACAAAGATATTACCCGGCAGCAGCGAGGAAAGCGCGGCGGCGCCCGCAAGAACGGCTACGCAAAAGAGCAGGCGGAGCAAAAACAGCCTGCGCGGGCGAAAGCGATACACGAGCAGCGACTCCGCCACCGCAAG
>CASEMM010000104.1 GCA_949289095.1 uncultured Eubacteriales bacterium
CTGAACATCGTTTCGCGCATAAACCGCGACGGCATAACCGTCGTGATGGTTTTGCACGACGTAAATCAGGCGCTCCGCTGCGCGGACAACGTCATCGTGATGAAGGACGGCGCCGTCGTCGCGGCGGGGGATGCGAAAACCGCGATAACGCCGGAATTGCTCGCCGACGTATACCGCGTGCGCGTCGATACGCTGACGGGCGCGGACGGTCTGCCATATTACGTTCCCGCGGAGATGATGAAATAACTCCGCAGTTTTCGTTTCCGCGGCGAAACGGCCGTTTGTCCGTGCCGTTTTTAACGTAAAACGCGTTTTGCCGTGCGGCGGCTGTTTTTCTGCGGCAAATATCCGATTCGATACCCAAGCCGAAATGCTTCCGTCCGGAAAAGACGGGAGCATTTCGGCGTTCGTGCGGGCGACGGCTCTGGATTTGTGTAAAAAATGCAATATAAGAGAGCAAAAAACGCAATTGAAAAATACAATAGGGGGGGGGGTATAATATATGTACGGAGTGATCGGGGTTTTTACCGCATGCTCCGAATACTATCTTGAAAGGAGTATAAAAGGGTAAAATGAAACGACTTTTCATTAAGCCGCTCTGGATCGTGCTTACGAGCGTGTTCGCGGTGCTCATGATCGCCATGTTTATCGGCGGGGCGGTAGCGAATAACTACTCGGCGGCGATCAACTCGTACTTCGAACTCAAAGGCTACGAACAGTACGAAACGGATCCGGAGAATGCGGAAGACACCGAATACTGGAAATCCGCATACCGCAACGAGGACGGAAGTCTCGACAATTCGAAATTATCGAGCGACGTCATAAACACCGCGGTGCAGATACAGGCGGAAGGGACCGTACTTCTCTGGAACAACGAGAACGCGCTGCCGCTCGGAAACGACGAGCGGGCTTTGACGCTGCTCGGAAGGCGCAGCCGCAAGCCGGTATATGCAGGCTGGGGCTCTGCGAACGGCAACCTTGCAAACGGCGACGACTTCCGCACCCAATTACAGAGAGACGGGTTCAGCGTCAACGGCGCAGTATGGGATTTTTACGCGCCGAGCAGCGACGATAACTATGACGTCGGGGCGGGCAACGACACGGGCTTGACGCCTACCGGCAGATACCTCGATCCCCGCGAACTCGCGTGGGACGGCATGCCCGAAAGCACGTTTGCGGATTATCCCGTCGCGGTGGTCGTATTCGGCCGCTGGGGCGGCGAGGGTCACGACCTCATTCCGAGCGGCGTATCCGGGACGACGGACGGCGACGCGCTTTCGCTTTCCGCGGAAGAGATTGCCATTCTCGACAACGTCACCAAAAGCGACGCGTTCGAGAAGGTCATTTTAATATTCAATTCGACATACGGCATGAATTTCAAGTGCATTCAGCCGTATATGGACGACATAGACGCATGCCTGTGGATGGGCAACCCCGGCACTTACGGACTTTCCGCAATAGGCGAACTGCTCAACGGCTCCGTGAGCCCGAGCGCGGCGCTCGCGGACACGCTCCTTTACGACAATAAGAGCGCGCCCGCCGTTGCCAATTACGGCAACTATCAATATGTCGGAAGCACGACGTCTTACGGGGGCGACGATCCGCTCAC
>CASEMM010000105.1 GCA_949289095.1 uncultured Eubacteriales bacterium
GAAGAGAGCGGCGAGACGTTTTCGGTTTCCTCGTTTTCCGATCCGCTCGTATTTCTCGGCGGGTACGACGCCTCTTACGACATAGTGTTCATGGATATAGAACTGCCGGACATGAACGGCATGCAGGTATCCGAAAGGCTGCGGCGCACGGACGAGGACGTAATGATAATTTTCGTCACGAACATGGCGCAGTTTGCCGTTAAAGGGTATGAAGTGAACGCGTTCGATTTCGTAGTGAAGCCTGTATCGTACAACGATTTTGCGATACGTCTGCGGCGCGCGCTGCGCAGGCTGAACCGTCGGGAAGACACGGGACTGCGCGTCAAGGATTACGACGGGAACATGCGCATAATAAATCTGAGCGCCGTTCATTATATAGAAGTCCGTGATCATTCGCTCGGAATACACACTGACTCGGGCGTGACGGAAACGCGGGGCAGACTGGACGACCTGGAAAAGACGCTTGCGGAAAAGGGCTTTTTCAGGTGTAACCGCTGTTATCTCGTCAATCTGAGATACGTCACTTCCGTCGACGGGGATGAACTGATCGTCGCCGGAGAGCGGCTGAAAGTGGCTCGTCCGCGTAAAAAAGAGTTTATGAAAGCATTCGCATCGTATTACGGAGGGAGCGCCTGACATGCCGTTTACCCCGCTTTTCATATATAAACCCGTGTTTGCGTTGCAGCTGTTCGTCATCGAACTGCTGTTCACGTTCAGACTGCGCCGCCGTTCGCACTATGTTCTGCGCATGCTCGGAGGTGGCGTGTTTTTCCTCTGCGTCGCCGTCGTGTTTCCCGTCTGGAATTTCGGTTACAACGCGCCGTACTGCGCGTTCATGTTCCTCTGTCTGTTTGCCGTAAGCGTGGGCGTGTTGTGCTATCTGTATTCCGACAGATTTTCCAATATTCTGCTCGGCGCGCTTGCGGGGTATACCATGCAGCACATTTCGCAGGAACTTTATGAAACGATAGCCGTTATCATGGATCCGTCGGGTGAGGCGGTCATTGACTTTTACGGGAGCGGCAGCGTGGATTTCGAGATGCTTTCGCAGAACTGGCTGACCGTCATGGGGCACTTTTTCGTATATTTCGCCGCATATGCTTCGGTGTATTTGATAGCGTATTTTCTGTTCGCCTCACGGATGGGAAAGTACGGCGATATGCCGCGCCGCACCGTGATACCGCTCGTCATATTCATACTCGTTGCGGACGTGATAGTCAGTTCCGTCATAACATACCTTGTTCCGCGAGAGAATAATTTCATCGCACTGCTTCTTCTTCATCTGTATAACATAGCCGCTTGCGTCGTTGCGATCGTGCTGTTGTTCGAACTGCCTCGCCGAAAAGCTCTTGAAAATAAATTCGCGGTCATGAGCAGTTTGCTTCGCCGCGCGGAAGAAAAGTACAATATGTCCAAGGAAACGGTCGAGCTGATCAATATCAAATGTCACGATATGAAACATCGGCTGCGCCGCCTTGCGGAGCGCAGCAATGTGGCGGCGGGCGCTGCCAGGGAAATGGAAGAGCTGATAAATATTTACGACGCGGACTACCGCACGAGCAACGAGGCGCTGAATATCGTGCTCATGGAAAAGAGCCTAGTATGCCGCCGCCAGGGCATCACGATGACGTGTATCGCGGACGGGGATTCGCTGTCGTTCATGTCCGATGCGGATATTTATTCGCTGTTCGACAATCTGCTCGACAATGCCGCGGAAGCCGCCGCGCGTATGGAAGAGGGCAGACGGTCGATAGGACTGAGCGTGCGCACGGTCGGAGGATTTGCCGTCGTAAATGTATATAACGGTTACGAGGGCAGCCTCGAATACGAAGGCGGATTGCCCAAGACGACGAAAGCCGATCGCACCGCTCACGGATACGGCATGAAGAGCATACGGTGCGTTGTCGAAGAATACGGCGGAGAAATGACTATTTCCGCGGACGGCGGAATATTCGACGTCAACATTGCGATTCCCGTACAGGATAAAAAACACTGATCGGTTAAAGCGCCCGCCTTAGTGCGGGCGCGTATCGCGTTCGGTAATTCACGGCAGATTTGTAACAATTCACGTTAAAAATATTGCGCCTCCGCCGCAGGCGGGTTACATTATCGGCGGGTATGACCCGAAAACACAAACGGAGGTAAGTGATGAAAAAACTCACGACAGGCAATAAGATCTCGCTCGGAGCGATAGCGTTCATTTTGTGCGTGGTCATTGCGTTTAACATCGCGTGCTTTATGCTGTTTGAGCTGATCACGGGATTTTTTCACGGTTCGGGCATAGAGTTCACGAGCGCGGCGACGCAGCAGGCTCTTGCCGTTTCGGACGAACTCTGCCGCGAAATGGTGGGCGAAGGCGTTGTGCTTCTCGAAAACAAGGACGATACGCTCCCGCTCTCCAAGTCCGATCTTTACGCGGTCAACATTTTCGGCTGGCGCGCAATCAACAACGGATGGATAGGCGGCGCGAGCGGCTCGGTCAACGCAAACAACAACACGACGCGTGAAAAAGTCGTGACGCTGTTGCAGGCGATGGATGAGAGCGGTTTCGAATACAATCAGGATCTCATCGACATGTACGAGGAGTTCTGCAACGTGGGCGACGGCAAGGCCCTGAACGACGGAGAGGCGTTCTTCACGCTCAAAGAGCCGACCGCAGACTATTACACGCAGGAGCTGATCGACGGTGCGAAGGAATTCTCCGATCTCGCGTTCGTGGTGTTCGGCAGACAGGGCGGAGAGGGAGAAGACCTTCCGCTTGGCAAGCAGCTCAAATACGAACTCGAAACGGATACGACGCGCTCGTATCTCGATATCTCGACGGAGGAAGAGGCGCTTCTCGACATCGTTACGACAAATTTCGACAGGGTAATAGTCATTCTCAACGGAGTTGCGATGATGAACCTCGAATTTCTCGACCGTTACGATAACATAGACGCGGCGGTGTGGTGCGGCGGTACGGGTCAGTCGGGCACGACCTCGCTCCTTCGCGTGCTGCGCGGCAAGATAACGCCGTCCGGCAAACTGCCCGACACGCAGGTATACGACTTCTCGGACGATCCGACTTTTCTCAATATAGGCGCGCAGAGCGCGTCGCACATCACCTATGCCGAGAACATATACGTCGGCTACCGCTGGTGGGAGACGGCGGACGCGGAAGGATATTGGGACGACAGAACGCGAGAAGTCGAAGTGCTGTTCGAGGACGGCGGCACGACGCGGCAGAGCAGCCGCGGTTACGATGCGGTCGTGCAATATCCGTTCGGTTACGGACTCAGCTATACGCAGTTCGAGTGGACGGTTGAGGGCTGGAGCGTGAATACCGCGCTCGGAGCGGACAGCGAGGTATCCGTGGACGTAACGGTAACCAACGTGGGCGACCGCAAGGGCAAGGACGTCGTTCAGCTGTACGTCACTCCGCCGTACATCGAGGGCGGGATCGAAAAGCCGCACGTCGTGCTTGCGGCTTACGCCAAGACCCCGCTCATTCTTCCCGGCGACAGCGAAACGGTGACGCTGACGTTCTCCGCATACGACATAGCGTCCTACGACTGTTACGATGCGAATGAAAACGACTTTTACGGTTACGAGCTGGATGCGGGCGATTACGTAATGTCGCTCCGCACGGACGCTCATACCGTCGCGTTCTGCCCGAATGCGGAAAAGACGTATACCGTGGGCAGCGGCGGCGTCCGCTGGGAGAACGACCCCGTGACCGGCAATAGAGTGGAAAACCGCTTCACGGGCGACGGCGCGTATGCGGGCGTTTCCATAGACGGCAGCGATACGGACGGCGGAGAAGTCGCATGGCTTTCCCGCGCGGGCGGTTTTGCGAACGCCGCACAGCTTAAACATTACGGCAACCGTTCCGGCGGAAAAATATCCGATGCGACGGGATTCGTATACGACTACGGCGACAAATATAGCGATATGCCCGCGCTCGGCGACGGCAGCGTCGGACCGCTGACGCTGTATCGGACGACGGACGGTTCTCCGCTCACGTCGAGCAATCTCAAATCGGGCGAGGGCCTGGAAATAAACCACGAACTCATGATGGAACTGGGCGGCGATTACGACAGCCCGAAGTGGAACGATCTGCTCAATCAGATGACGTATGCCGAAATGGAAGACCTGACGATGCTCGGCGGCTATCGCACCAAGGAGATACTCTCCGTCGGCAAGAAGTACTTCCTGGATAACGACGGCGGTTCGGGGCTGAACCGCCACATAAACGAGGGCGACAACAACACGAGTTACGATCCAGATAAACGTTCGAGCTGGACGCTCTTCCCGAGCATAAATCTTCTCGGAGCGAGCTGGAACGACACGCTCGCATACAGCTACGGACTTGCGATAGCCAACGAGGGACTCAGCACGAGCGTGGACGGATGGTATTCGCCGTCGTGCAACATGCATCGCAGTCCGTTCTGCGGCCGCGTCGCAGAATATCCGAGCGAAGACCCTCTGCTTTCCGGCTATATAACCGCATATCAGGCAAAGGGCGCGCTCGCTAACGGCATGTATGTATACGTCAAGCACTTTGCCGTCAACGAAAACGAAAAGGGCAGGACCGGGCTTTACACCTGGCTGACCGAGCAGTCGCTGCGCGAGATATATCTCAAACCCTTCGAGATCGTCGTCAAGGACGGCAAGGCGAGCGGCATAATGACGAGTTTCAACCGTCTTGGCGCGACGTGGACGGGCGGCAATTATGCGCTGTGCACCGAGGTGCTCCGCGATGAGTGGGGTTTCCGCGGCGCGACGATAACCGACTACTATGCGGGCGACGGCTATATGCCTCCCAAGCAGGCGATATACGCGGGCGGCGATCTGCTTCTCACGGGCAGCGGACTCAAACCGGGCAAAAGGCTGGATTCGGATGATCCGACGGATGTCAACATGATGCGTATTGCGAGCAAGAACATACTGTATATGAAAGCGAATGCGTATTATACCGCCCAGACGCACGACTCGACTGGCGATTACGTCACATCGAACGCGGGTAACATCGTGGTGCGCTACGATCCGTTCCCCGCGTGGATATTCATCGTCGTCGGCGTCGATGTGGTCGCGGCTGCGGGAATAGCCGTGTGGTGCGTGTTCATATTCCGCCGCAAGCGCGTTAAAACGGCGGCAAACGTGTCCGGCGAAGACGCGGCTGCCGCGACGGACGGCGATGAAATAAGCACGGCAAAGGACGAAAAAACCGCGTCCGACGATATTGGAAAAGGAGGGAAGAACGATGAGTAAGAGAAAGGCGTTGTCTGCCGCGGCGATAGTGCTGTGCCTCGTGTTTCTCTGCACCGCCGTGCTCACCGCATGCGCGGAAAAGGATCACGGCAGCGTGATCGTCATGGAAATATCAAAACAGCCGACAAAGGTGGATTATATGACGGGCGAACTGTTCGATCCGACGGGTATCGAACTGGTCGTGCAGTATGCGGACGGCTATGCCGAAAAGGTGACGGAAGGTTTCACCTGGGATATAACCGATCCGCTCGAAGAGGACGATGACGAGATAATCCTGCGTTACAAGAACAAATCCGTTCTCGTGTTCATAAATATAACGGTTAAAGTTCCGACGCTTCTGGAAATAGAAACGCCGCCGGATAAAACGGTTTACGTTTCGGGCGAACGTTTCGATAAAACGGGTATGACGCTTCGCGCGACTTACGAGGACGGTTCCGAAGAAATCGTGACGGACGGTTTCCGCGTTTCGCCGAGCGGCAGGCTGTCTGTGGCGGACGAATCCGTAAAAGTGACATACAATAAAGCGACGTTCGATTATCCCATAACCGTCGGCGCGCCGAAAGCCGTGCTCATGGAAATAAAGGAGATGCCGCGAACGGAATACGACGAAGGCGAACGTTTCGATCCGACGGGCATGGTAATAGAAGTGACGTACAGCGACGGCAGCGTGAGCACCGCATCCGCATACGATTATACGCCCAAGGGCGAACTGACCGCGGAGAACGAGAGCGTCACCATAACGTGCGAGGGACTTACGGAGACGATACCGATTACCGTCACCGAAGTGCCGCTGCGCATATCCGTGACTACGGATCCGGCAAAGACGGTGTATGACGCAGGCGAGAACTTCGATCCTGCGGGTATGGTCGTCACAAAGTATGAGGACGGCAAACCCACCGTTCTCGGTACCGAGGAATACGAGGTGCTCGGCGGAGATAACCTTGCCGTCGGCTCGATAGTGACCGTCAGACTTCTCGGCACGGAAGTGAACATCACGACGACAGTTCCCGTCAACGTCGTGTCCGACATAGACGCGAAGCCCGATATGGTTCTGGACGATGACGGCGCGCCTGTCGACCGCGAAAATATTTTGGGCACCAACGCAACGATCAACGGTCTGTCCAACGAAGGAGATTACCTCGGTAACTTCATTCAGGGCGACAGGCTG
>CASEMM010000106.1 GCA_949289095.1 uncultured Eubacteriales bacterium
CGATTTCATAAACGAAGTGGACCTTTTCACTCTGTTCGGCAACGCGCTCGACAACGCCCTCGAAGCGGTCATGCGCGTGGACAAGTCGCGCCGCATAGTGGGGCTTACGATAAAGAGCGAGGGCGGGCTGGTGTCCGTGACTCTCAGCAACTATTTCGACGGCAAGATAGATCTCAGCGGCGGGCTACCTAAAACGACGAAAGAGGACGCTGCTCTCCACGGCTACGGTGTGCGTAGTATAAAAGACATCGTGGAAAAGTACGGCGGCGATATGTATATAAGCACGAAAGGAGGCATATTCTCGCTCAATATGCTGTTTATGCCGTCGGGCGGCTGACGCGCGCGGAAGGCGGGTAAAAAAAGGTCGCGGGAAGCGCCGAACTCCGAAAGCGCGATGAATAAAACGCATGCGTTCCGAGGTAAAATGCGCAAAAACGCATGCGGCTGTCTTAGGTTGCGCAAGAAAACTTTAAGTTGCGCTGCCCCCATTGACAGGGCGGCGTTTGTCTGCTATTCTCTTTTTGCGGGGGACGGCTGCGCGCCGCGCCCGTGAAAATATAATTGGAGGAATGATAATGGCAAAGGGAAAGTTGTTTTCCGTATTTCTCGCGCTTATGCTCGCTGCCGTGATCGCGGTGAGTTTTTCCGCGTGCGGCGGAGACGGCTCGCCGTCGGGAACGGGCGGACCTTCCGCGGAAACGCCGGCGGAAGAAGAGGACTATTGGGTGACGGGCTTTGAGGTCACTCGGATGCCGGACAAACTGGAATATGCTGCCGGCGAATTTTTCGATCCGACGGGAATGGATATAAAAATCACATGGAACGACGGGTTGGTGTGGACGCTTTCGGGCGGCGATATAACGATTTCCGACCTGACCTTTCTGCCTCGCGGCGAGCTTACGTACGGCACGGAAAAAGTGCAGATAATTTTCGAAGAGTACTCCGTCGATATTCCCGTCGCAGTGGGGACGATAGAGCGGCTCGAAGTGACGCGCGACCCCGCCAAGAAGAGCTATAAACCGGGGGATCTGTTCGATCCGTCCGGCATGATAGTCGTCGGCTGGGCGGGAGAACATTCCGTTCAGATAGACGATTACGACTATTCTCCCAAGGACGCGCTGACGGAGGAGGACGAGTATATAACGATAACGTACCGCGATCTCTCTCTGCAATATCCGATAACCGTCAACGCCGCGAGCGTATACATGGAAGCGGAGTCGGCGGAACTCGTAAAGGGCAGCGAGGAGAGCAAGATGTCCTCCAAACTCGCGACCGGGAATGGACTCGACCTGTGCGCAAAGGCGTCGGGCGGAGATTTCGTCGTGGACGCAAACCCCGGCGACAGCATAGTGTTCACGTTTGAGATGAAAGCGGCGGGCCCCGCATACATCAACCTTGCCGCAGCGTCCAACGCTACGGAAATCGGCAGCGGCACGGCGAGCGAACCGTCCAGAGCCAACGATATGCGGGTCAACAAGGTGTATGAGTTCTACATCAACGGTTCTGAGACCAAGATGGACATCACCGACGCCGTCGTACTCAAGGGCGTGGAAATAGAAGGCGGCTCGCGCGAGACGTGGGTTTACTGGCGACT
>CASEMM010000107.1 GCA_949289095.1 uncultured Eubacteriales bacterium
GAGCGACCAAATAAGCATGAAAGAGTATTACGACCCGTTTACGGGTAGCAAGAAAGAATAGGCGAAAAAAGGACCGCCGCTTTAGCGGCAGCCCGAGAATGTGTTGCGGCTGGAAGCCTATTCGGAGCGTCTTGAGACGCAAGCCGGTAATATGCCCTTGAAGGGCTTGTGCATACCACCCGTTCAACGCGTGGTATTGATTGCATGATTGCTCGGAAATACGATACGGCGTGTTGTGACAACGGCGTTTGAATGCGGTTTTGAAATGTTTATACGGGTTTAAGATTCCGTCGGGCATATAAAATCGCATTGCGGCTGTTGCGATATTTCGTGCGGCGTGTTATAATATCTTGAATCGAGGTATAAAACATGTGGATCGCAATCGGAATAATCGCGGGAGTCGCATTGATTCTGCTGCTTTGCGTACTTGCCGCCAAATACGGGTCTTATGCGAGAGGGAAACAAAAAGGAGAGGAAGGCGAGAGAATCGTTGAGAAGATTCTCGGCGGACTTGACGGAGAAAAATACACCATAAACGATCTGCGGTTTTCCGAAAACGGACAGCCGAGACAGATCGATCACGTTTGCGTGAGGCATAACGGGATATGGGTCATAGAGACTAAAAACAGAAGCGGGATAATCGTCGGCGACGGCGATAAGCGTATATGGGTGCAGACTTTTCCGAACAGCGTCACACGGAACGAGATGCGTAATCCCGTAATGCAGAACAAAACGCATTTATATGCGCTGTCCGTTTGCCTCGGGCTGCCGCGAAGATTATTCCGCAATCTCGTGGTGTTTGCCGATACCGACGCCGATATAAGCGGCGTGACGGCGCCCGAAGTGTGCCGTGCGGACGAACTGCGTGCGGTCATCGACGAACCGACGGGCGTGCGCCTGTCGTCCGCGGAAATGAAAAGATACGCCGATAAGATCCGCGCACTCGGTGAATCTTCATCCGTCGGGCGCAGGGAACAAAAACGCGATATTGCCGAGCGGCAGCGCAGTATAAGACGCGGAATATGCCCGAGGTGCGGAAGCCCGCTTGTTGCCGAAAAGACTGACGACGGCATATATTACGTTTGTTCCGCTTCGTCCTGCGGTTTCGGAATAGCAAAACGCGACCGCGATAAAATGTGATATATGATATTTGCGGAATATGCGTGTTTTCTATGACAAAACGCCCTTTGCGGGGCGTTTTTGCGTGCCGATGTATGCGTTTATATCACACGGCGACGGCAAGGTATGTTTTCGTTATTGCATTTATGTTTACTACGGGGGTTCTCACTTCCTCTCCGTCAGCACGAAGGCTTCGGCGGCAATGGCGTTTCCTTCGCCGATCATGCCGAGTTTTTCGGCTGTGGTTGCGCCGACGTTGACGGCGGAAGGGGGAACGCCGATGGCGCGCGCGAGGCTGTCGCATATGCGCGGAATAAAGGGGGCGAGTTTAGGGCGCTGCGCTATCACTGCCGCGGAAACGTATGACACGGCAAAGCCGCGTTCGCCGAGCAGCCGCACGACGTGCCCGAGCATGAGCATGCTCGAACAGCCCTTATACGCCGGATCGGTATCGGGGAACAGGTGACCTATGTCGGGCAGACCCGCGGCGGAAAGGAGAGCGTCCATGCCGGCGTGCGTGAGTACGTCCGCGTCGCTGTGCCCGAGAAGTCCCTTTTCGAACGGTACATACACGCCGCCGAGAATGAGATCGCGGTCGGGCACGAGACGGTGAACGTCGAATCCTATACCCGTGCGCATGTCGCCGCGTCCGACGAGGTCGGCATGCGTGGTTATTTTTCTGTTGGAGTAGCTTCCGCGGCTTATTCTCGGCTTATAACCGGCAAGCGCATACACTTCGGAGTCGTCGCCGTAGTTGCCGCTTATCTTGGAATACGCGTCCGTGATCTGCGCGAAATCGAACGCCTGCGGGGTCTGCGCGTTATAAAGCCCGCTCTTTTCGGGATGAGCGATGATTACGCCGTCACGCACTTCTTTTATCGCGTCCGTAGCCGGTACGGCGGCTATTCCGCTGCCGTATTCCGCCGCGCTTTCGGCTGCGGCCGTTATCGTGTCGCGGGTGACGAAGGGGCGTGCGCCGTCGTGTATGAGAACTATCTTCGTATTGCTGCCGAGCGCGCCGAGCGCGCGGCGGACGCTTTCCGTCCGCGTTTCTCCGCCGATGCAGACCCGCGCTCCGAGCGGCGCGGCATACTCGCGCAGCACGTCGGCGTCTGACGGGGAAGCGACGCAGAGCACTTCGTCGACTCCCGCGTCGACGAACGCCTTCATCGACATGACCGCGACGGGCGTTCCGCCGAGGGCGAACAGCACTTTGTTATAGCCCAGCCCCGTCCGCGTGCCTTTTCCTGCGCACAGCACGATCGCCGCGGTGCGCAGATCTCTTCCGTCGCGGTATTTCATGCGTCCTCCGCGTCCTTTATTATTTCATACAGCGATTCCGCATCCTTCGCGCTCACTTTTTCGTTAAGCGATCTGACGCGGAATTTCACTTCGCCGCCCGCAAAACCGACGCTTATGACGTCGCCGATTTTCAGCTGATGCGCGGGTTTGACGGCTTTGCCGTTCACGGACACCTTTCCGCCCGAGCACGCGTCGCTTGCAACCGTCCTGCGTTTGAGTATCCTGCTGACTTTAAGAAATTTATCTGTTCTCATACCGTTATTATATCATATAATCCCGTGCATTGCAAGGCAATCGCCGCATTACGGCGGGACAAGGCGGCGGGGAGCGGCTGCTTTGCCGTAAAACGGGCGACAGAAAACGAAAAACTCCCGCCGACTTTTCGGCGGGAGCGGTGAAAATGCCGCGATCATATGCCTTCGAGCTTGATCGAGCCTTGTTTTGCCTGACAGAGCGGGCAGGTCTTGAACGCGCTCTTGCCGACGTATTCGTATCCGCAGTCCGCGCACTTCCAGACGACGGGTTCGTCCGCCTTATACAGTCTGCCTTCGGAGAGTTCTCCGTGCAGCCGCGTGAACAGTTCGCTGTGTCTGTGCTCGACGGCGGCGACGTTGTCGAACAGTCCCGCAATGTCCGCGAACCCTTCTTTTTCCGCCGTGCGCGCGTATTCGGGATAGACGCGTTCCGCTTCGTCGCGTTCGTCCTCCGCGGCGAAGAGCAGATTGTCCGCGAGATCCCACTTCTGTCTGAACGGATATCCGGACGCTATGTCGATATTGTCTATCGTCTTTTCGCTCGCCGTCTGAATGAACGAATAGAACATGCGCGCGTGGTTGAATTCCTGATAGACTATTTCGTCCATAAGTTCCGCGATGTTCTTGTATCCCTTCTGGCGCGCGCCGTATTCGATGAATTTATACCTGTTCTGCGCCATGCACTCGCCCGCAAACGCTTTGGCGAGGTTTTCGTAAGTCTTGCTTTTTATAAGTTCCATGATAACACCTCGGTTTTCAGTATGCGCGGCATGCGCCCGTTTTATACTTCGGATAAAGTAAGAAAATACAGGTTATGCCGTTAATATTGCAAAAAAACTGCGCGCAAACGCTTGACAAAGCTCTCGGCAAGCGGTATAATAAGCCAAACCTTGGATGCGGAAGATGACCGCAGAGCGGGCGTACAGAGAGCCGGGGGAGCTGAGATCCGGCGGCAGCGCAGCGATCTATGGGCCGCGGAGGCGTGCGGAGGAAATGCCGCAACGTGTTTGCCGGCGTAAACGGCGTATGGAAAGTGCGGAACGTGTTTCCGAAACAAGGTGGCACCGCGGATTTATCCGTCCTTGACGAAGATTTCGAGTCGAGGGCGGTTTTGTTTATCCTCCCCGACGAAAAGACAAGGAGAGAAAAATCATGGCAGACAAAAACAGGATCCCGTACAAAGTGTACCTTACCGAAGACGAGCTTCCCCGCAAGTGGCT
>CASEMM010000108.1 GCA_949289095.1 uncultured Eubacteriales bacterium
AGCATCTCGAGCTTGCGCGCACGATAGCCGAACGTTTCAACGGGCGTTACAGTCCGACGTTTACCGTCCCGGAGGGTTATTACGGCAACAGGCGTACGTCCAAGATATATTCGCTGACGGATCCGACGGCGAAGATGGGAAAAACCGATTCGAATGCGGCGGGCGTCGTGTTTCTGCTCGACAAGCCCGAGGACATAATGCGCAAGTTTGCCCGCGCGGTGACCGATTCTGGCAGCGAGGTACGCGCGTCCGCGGATAAGCCGGGCATAACGAACCTGCTTAACATATGGTCGGCGATGACCGGCAGGAGCGTAGCCGAGGGCGAACGGGAATTTGCCGGCGGCAGTTACGAAACGTTCAAGCGCGCCGTCGGGGAGGCGGTCGTCGAACATCTGCGCCCCATACGCGAAAAATACGGCGAATATATTTCCGATAAGGGCGAACTGGAGCGTATCATGCGCGAGGGCGCGGAAAAAGCGGCGCGCATCGCACGGCGCACGCTTTCCAAAGTATACCGTAAAGTGGGGTTTGTTTCGATCTGATGTTCGGATACGTCGTTCCCGATTGCAAAGCGATCAGCGTGCGCGATTTCTCGTTTTACCGGGCAGTGTATTGCGGAATATGCCTTGCCACGAAACACAGATACGGCAATATCCCGCGCGTTACCGTCAATTACGACATAACCGCGTTTGCCGTTCTTGCGACGGAAGCGGAAATGCCGCAGCTTCGGTTCGGCATGTGCAGGTGTATCGGCGATCCGCGCCGTAAACCGTATGTGAAAGACTGCGGGTTTATGCGGCGCATGGCGGGTATAAACATACTGCTCAGTTATTACAAGGCGCTCGACGACGTTATAGATTCGGGGAAAAAGAGTTCTCTCGTATTGCGCGCGCTGCGCGGATCATACAGAAAGGCAAAGGCGGATCTGCCCGTTGCGGACGAGATAATCTCGCGCGGATACGAAAAACTGCGCGAAGCGGAAAAAGCGGGCGAAACCTCCATAGACAGGGCGTCCGACTGCTTTGCCGGACTGCTTTCCGAACTGTTTGCGGCGTCCTCTCTCGGCGGGAGGGACGAATACTATTCGGAGAGCATGCGTAAACTTTGTTATAATATAGGCAAGTTCGTATATATCGCCGACGCCCTCGACGACGTGGAAGAGGATTACGCGGCGAAAAGGTACAATCCCGTGCTTGCCGCCGTGCCCGGTTTCGGCGGAGACAGGGCGAAGTATTTTTCGGAACATTCGGATGAGCTGCGGTTTGCGGTGAATTCCACAGTGAACCGCGCGATAGAAAGCAGCAACGGACTGACGTTCACTCAGGCGGACGGTTTGTTGCGGAACATAATTTACGACGGACTGCGGGCGAAAGCGGAAGAGCTTTTCTCGTCCCGGACCAAACTTCCTCCGCCGAAGATCCGCGTCGCCAAAAGCGTGGCGAAGGACTTCAAAAAGCAGATCAAAGCGGAGCGGGCGAGGAGAAAGAAAGGACAATGAGAGACCCTTACGAAGTGCTCGGAATGAGCAAAAACAGCGATCCGGATGCGCTCAGAGCGCGTTACGAAGATCTTAAAAAGAAATACGGCGAACAGCGTTTCGAGGACGGCGAACGCGGCAACGAGGGCGCGCGGCTTCTCAGCGAACTCGAATCCGCGTGGACGGTCATAAGCCGCGATATACAGGGCGGCGCGAAGGGCGATTACGTCCGTGCGGAAGAGTTTATCCGCAGCGGGGATTACGATGCCGCGCAGAAAGAACTGGACGCGATTTCGGACCGCGACGGGAAGTGGCATTATTATCAGTCCATCGTCTTTTACAAGCGCGAGTGGCTCAGCGAGAGCCGCGCGCAGCTTGTTATCGCCGTGCAGATGGAGCCGGACAACGAGAAGTATAAGGAGAGTCTGCGCAAACTCGATCTCGTCATGGGCAATGCCGGTGTGAAAGCCGAGGATATGGGCAGAGCGCAGCAGGGACCGTACACCGCTTACGGAAACGGTCAGTCGTATACCACAGATCAGTATACGGTCAACGAAACTTCGTCGGCTTCGGGCGCGGGCAACGCGTGCGCAAACTGTCTGTGCGCGTATTGCATGACGGAGATGTGCTGCGCGATGATGAGGGGCTGCCATTGACGGATATGCCTGACAGCGGGAAAGACCCGTTCGGAGATCACGGCGATCCGTTCGCGGAAACGGACGGAGAAACGGGAGACGAACAGAAAAAAACGGGCGGTTCCCGCGGCGGCGGACGTCGCGGCGGGAAGAGGAAACTTCCCCCTGCCCGCAAGACGGCTTTCGCCGCGATAAGCGCGGCGCTTGCCGTGGTTATGATAACGATTGCGGCGTGGCTGCCCGTTACCGCCGCGCCGCTTCTGCTCGTGTCAGTCAGCTGGAATCTGGCTGCGGAAAAGTGCGGAATAGGTTACGGGATAGCTTCCGTGCTCGCGTCCGTCGCGCTCGGATTCCTGTGCTCGGCGGCGAACGTCGCCGTTCTCGTTCTCGTCGCCGTCGTGTTCGTGCCGTACAGCCTGCTCTGCACTCTGCTCTCGCGGCTGCACGTCGGTTACGGCAGAGTGCCGACGGCGGTGATACGCGTCCTGTCCGTCGCGGCGTTCGGCGCGCTCGAAGTGTTCATCGTGTATAATATCGCCGGGGCGCTCGCCGGAGTGAACGAATACGTGGACATCGGCAGCATAATATCCTTTATCGCAGGGGGCAATTTCGCCGCGGGATATATCGGAGTGACCGTTGCGGCAGCGGTCATATTCGTGCTTGTGGACGTCGTGTATTGCTATTTCTTCCGCAAAGTGCTGGACAAGATAAAGTGAGGCGAAATATAAGTCCGCCCCGCGCCGTATCGGCGCGGGGCGGTTTCGTATCGCGTCGAAGAGCCGCTGCGCGTAAATTTCCCGCGCGGCGTGCGGCGGATTTTCGTCAGAACAGCGAGGAGAGAAAACCGGGGTGTACGATGAGATATATCCCCGCAAGAGCCGCGAGATGAGCGGGGTAGAATATGTAAAAGAAATATTTCAGCTTTGCCTTGCCGCGCTTGCCGTTATACAGCATGACGGGGATTATTGCGAATATGCAGAAGATCTGTATGCCGCCGACGGCGACGGAAACGGCGATAAGTCCCGCTCCGAAACAGAGCAGGGACGTCGCGCGGTTATAAAGCGACGAAAGCAGCCCGCTTGTGAAGCCGAACGACGCGAAATCGAGCAGCCGCACGGTGACGGGCAGCATCACGCCCGCGATTCCGTAGTCTATGCGCACGCCCGAAAAACAGCATATGAAAATCGAGCCGCCAACGGCAAGGGCAAGGAGAAACGCGTACAGCGCGCACGAGCGTCCGTCGCGGGACGCCGCGGAGGTTTTGAGCGCGTCCAGCGGATATATGACGGCGGAGGACAGGGAAAACGTGATCAGAATGTCGCCGTAAACTTCTCCGTATGCGACTGACGCCACTGCCGACGTGCACAGTCCGACCGCGAGAATGAGAAGGGTATGGCGCAGTTTGTTCTTAGTGTAAAAGCAGCCCTCCGCGAACGTGAATGCGAACAGCGGCATGGCGAGCCGCCCGATTATGCGCAGCGCTACGGTATCGGGAAAGAGTATCATGCCGGTATGATCGACGAGCATCAGTGCGCACGCCGCGATCTTCAGTATGTTGCCGGACAGCACGCCCGCGCCGTCGTTCGTTTTCTCTTCGCTTTCCACGCTCATATTGTAATGCAGACGGGCGGAGCGCGTCAAGCGTTTGCGGCGAAATCGCTGTGCCGAAACAAGATTAGTATTTGGTTAAAACGGATTAAAAATTTCAAAAATGCCTTGACTATGCGGGGGTAAACATAGTAAAATAAAAGCGTAAAACGAGCGGCACGGCGCCGCGGAGGTGATTTAATTGTCCGAAGCCAAGGCAAAAAAGACAAAACTCAAAAGGCATAATCCCGCGGGATTCATCGTCAGCGTGATTCTTTTCGTCGCGCTTGTCGGCGCGACCGTCGGCGGAACGATCGCGGCGGTAAGCATAGGTAACAACATACTTAAAGAAAAATTCGGCGTTTCCGCACTCGACGTGCTGGCGTGCGTGGACGATCTTACGCGAGCGAGCGAGGGAGTCGTTACCAATCCGTACAACGAGACGGACTCGGCGGCGTTTTATTCCGCGATAGGCGGATCGCTTTTTCTTAAAGACGGTGTAGTAAACGAAGAGTATATTGACAGCGTGATCGAGTCGGCGGGCAAGTCCCCAAATGCCGACCAAGGCAGTACGGGCGACGGCTCGCAGAGCGGCACCGACGGTAACACGGGCGGAACCGACAACGCGGACAGTACGGGCGGCGGCACGGACAGTACGGGCGGAGTACAGAGCGAAAGCGGCGACGGCTCGGTGGCTGACGCGGCCATGAGCATTATAAAGCGCGAAAATTTCGATGCGGAAGCCCTCGGCGCGTACGACACGACGCGTACGGACAACGCTCTTCCCGTCATGACCGACCGTGAGATAGCCGCGTTCGCGCAGAGTTACATGATAGATTCGGGTAAGCTGGACGAAATGCTTGCCGATACTCCCGCAAAGGAGTTTCTCGGCAACTATAAGGCGTCCGACCTGATGCATATAGAGCAGGTGAGCCTGGTGCGCGGCGTCGATCTCGACGACGGCGACAGGGTCGCGTACTCCGCGGAAGACGACGGCGTATATTTTACCGTCATGCTTTCGCTGGACGTCACCGATACCATAAAAGCCGCGCTTTCGGGTCTGGGCGTATCTTCCGATCTTTCGGGAGTCGCGGCGGCGTTTTTGCCCGCGAAGCTGTACTTTTCCGCGACCGCGGAT
>CASEMM010000109.1 GCA_949289095.1 uncultured Eubacteriales bacterium
ACTGGAAAAAGGTCAGGTGCTTGCGATCATCGGTTCGTCCGGCGGCGGCAAAACCACGCTTCTGCGCTGCATAAATTTTCTCGAAACGCCCGATTCGGGAAAGCTGTATCTTAACGGCGAACTGCTGTTCGACGCGGACGAAGAGAAAAACAGACGCATGCGCGACGAGGAAATACGCCGCAAACGTCTGCACTTCGGGCTTGTGTTCCAGCAGTTCAATCTCTTCCCGCAATACAGCGTTCTCGGCAACGTCACGCTCGCGCGCCGTCTGCTCGACAGGGAATTCGTTGCGAATAAAAAGCGGGAGCTTGCCGCGGGCGGACTGCACGGGCGCAGGCTGAAAGAGGAGATAAACCTGCTGTCGGCGGAAACGGAAAAGCGCACGAACGCGGACGCGCTCGCGCTCATAGAGCGCGTCGGTCTTTCGGACAAGCTGAACGCGTATCCGTGCGAGCTTTCGGGCGGGCAGTGCCAGCGCGTTGCGATAGCGCGCGCCCTCGCGCTCACTCCCGATGTGCTGTGCTTCGACGAGCCGACGAGCGCACTCGACCCCGAACTGACGGGAGAAGTCCTGCGCGTCATACGCGGGCTTAAAAGCGGCGACCGTACGATGATAGTCGTTACGCACGAAATGGAATTCGCACGCAGCGTCGCGGACAGGGTGATATTCATTGCCGACGGCGTGATAGAGGAAGAGGGCACGCCCGAAGAGGTGTTCGGTTCGCCGAAGAGCGAAAAGGCGGTCGCGTTTTTGTCGGGGCGATCCGAATAAAAGACAATGACGGTTACCGTACGGCGAAGAGAGGCGCAGCGCGCCTCTCTTCGGAACGTCGCAGTACATCGGTGAAAACAACGCTGTGAATAAAGGGACGGTAAAAAGACGGCTGCCCGATCTCGGCAAAGACCGCGTGGGTATGCTCGTATTCAAACTCGCGCTTCCCGCGATAGCCGCGCAGCTGATCAATCTGCTGTATAACATGGTGGACAGGATATACGTCGGCGCGATAGAGGGGGCGGGCACGCAGGCGCTTGCGGCGCTCGGCGTGGTTTTTCCCATAACGCTGATAGTGACTGCGTTCGGCTACCTCGTCGGTCTCGGCGGCGCGCCCGTCGCAAACATGCGTATGGGAGAGGGCAGACCGGACGAGGCGAACAGGGTATTCTGCAATGCGTTCGTCATGCTTGTCGCGTTCGGCGTCGCGCTCACGCTCGTCGTCTCGTTTGCGGGCGACGGGCTGCTCGTGCTGTTCGGCGCGCCGGGAGTGCTGAATAACGGCGTCGCGGAGGCGATAGACTACGCGAGCGACTATCTGTTCGTTTACGGTCTGGGCAGCGTGTTCGTCATGCTCGTCGTCGGATTGAACCCTTATATCACCGCGCAGGGGCGCAGCGTGATATCCATGATGACGGTGCTCGTCGGCGCGGTACTCAATATCGCGCTCGATCCGCTGTTCATATTCGCGTTCGGCATGGGCGTGCGCGGAGCCGCGCTTGCGACGATAATTTCGCAGGCGGCGGGCGCGGTGTGGGCTTTCGGATTCTTTTTCCGTAAAAGCTCCGTATTTCGTTTCCGGCTGCGGGATATGCGCCCGAAAGCGAAGATCATGCTGTCAGTCGTCGCTCTCGGACTTTCGCCGTTTATCATGACTGCGACGGAAAGCGCGGTGCAGATAGTGTTCAACGTCAACCTGCACATGAGCACGGGCGGCGACGACACATATACGGCCGCTCTCACCGTCATGATGAGCGCGCTGCAGATGGTTTCCATGCCGCTCAACGGTCTGGGCACGGGCGTGCAGCCTCTTGTCAGCTATAATTACGGGGCGGGCAATTCCGCCCGCGTCAAGAGTACCGTGAAGATAATAACGGTAACCGCTCTTGCGATAAGCACGTCGGTATGGCTGCTGTCGCTCACCGCGCCGACGCTGTATGCGCTGATATTCAATGCGGACGCGAACGTCACCGCGCTCGTGAAGAAATACACTCCGTTTTTCATGATGGGGACGATAATGTTCTTCGCGCAGATGACTCTGCAGAATACGTTTATCGCGCTCGGTCAGGCGAAAATATCCGTATTTCTCGCGTGTCTGCGGAAGATAGTGCTTCTTATTCCGCTGTGCTTCGTTCTCCCTCTGTTTCTCGGCGCGTTCGGCGTGTATCTCTCCGAGGGCATCGCCGACATTGCCGCCGGCGTTATAACAGCGTTTACGTTTTTCGTGCGGTTTCCGAGGATTCTCGCAAAGCGGGAAGAAAAGCTGCGCGCGGAAGAGGCGGACGGAGGAAGTAACGGAGCGTCCGCCGGCGGAGTTTAAGCCCCGTGCGAAAAAATGCGAGATACCCGCTCAATCGCTTGAAAAACGCATGCGTTTCGGTTTATAATGTATTTACGGCGGCGGTTGCCGCGGGAGGTTTTTTATGATCACATGCGAAATCACTGCAACCGATATAGCGATAATAATATGCGGCGTTACGGCAGTTCTGCTCCTGGCAGTCGCCGTCATAGTGGCGTGCGTATCGCGTAAGCGCGAAAACCGTGCGGAACGAACCGTTTCCGAGGAGGATTCCTCGGCAGAATGCGACGCGGTCTCCGCGACCGCGGAGGCGTCGGAGAGCGCCGAAGGAGAAACCGAACTTTCCGATGCCGCGTCGGAAACGGCTGAAATACCTTCGGCGGCAGAAACTCCCGCCGCGGAACAGGTTTCGGAAGAGCCGTCCGCAGACACGGACGCGGCTCGACGCGACGGAGCGGAAAAATAACGGCGCGTGCGTATATACGCATAAAGTCCGCGCGCTTTTTTCGCTGCCTCGTCCAAATCGTTGACGAGGACAGTGCGGTTATGGTATAATAAACGCTATGAACGAAGAAAAACTGCATTCGCTGGAGAAACTTTTCGAACGTGACGGATATGTGGCTTTGTCGGGCATAAAAATCGCGGAGGCGGGCGACGACTACGCGACGGTGAGCGCGGACATACGCGCGGACGAGCATCTCAACGGCGTGGGCGTCGTGCAGGGCGGCATGCTGTATACGGCGGCGGACTTCGCGTTCGCGGTGCTGACGAACATGCTGCATCCGACGACGATCACGCAGTCGGCGACGGTGACTTACATCCGCGCGGCAAAGACGGACAGGATAACCGCGACGGCGCGCGAAATAGAGCGCGCGGGGCACAACTGCGTCGTGGAAGTAATCGTGAGAGACGGCGGCGGCAATATCGTCTGCACGGGGAGCTTCAACGGATTCATAAGCGTAAAATAACCGACGGGACGACGGTGATGAAAATATACGACAAGAAGATCGAAACGATGAGCAGACGCTCTATGCGAGCGCTGCAGCTTAAACGGCTGAAAGAAATTGTGGCGTACGCATATTCGCGCGTACCGTTTTACAGAAAGAAATACGACGAAGCGGGCGTAAAGCCATCTGACATAAAGACACTCGAGGATATAGAAAAACTGCCTTTCGTCACAAAGGCGGACCTCCGCGACAATTATCCTTACGGACTTCTCGCCGTACCCGTGTCCGAACTCGCGCGCATTCACGCGTCCAGCGGTACGAGCGGCAAACCCACGGTAGTGGCGTATACCAAGGAGGACATGGAGGACTGGACGAACTGCGTCGCGCGGCTCGTCGTCGCCGCGGGAGGCAGATCCGACGATATAGTGCAGATATGTTTCGGCTACGGACTGTTTACCGGCGCGCTCGGACTGCATCAGGGCTGGGAGAGAATAGGAGCGGCGGTCATTCCCGCAAGCACGGGGAACAGCGAACGGCAGATAATGCTGATGAAAGACCTCGGCGCGACCGCTCTCGTCGCTACTCCGTCATATGCGCTGCATCTTGCGGAGGTCATGGAAAAGACGGGTGTCCGTCCCGAAGATCTGAAACTGCGCGTAGGCATGTTCGGCAGCGAAGCGAGCTCGGACGAGATGCACCGCGAACTGGCGGAAAAACTGCATCTGTTCCCGACGGACAACTACGGGCTCAGCGAGCTTATCGGACCGGGCGTATCCGGCGAGTGCGAGTACAAGTGCGGCATGCACATAAACGAGGACTATTTCTATCCCGAAATAATCGACCCGACGACTCTCGCTCCGACGGACGGCTCGGACTACGGCGAACTCGTGCTGACGTCGCTCACCAAAAAGTCCATG
>CASEMM010000110.1 GCA_949289095.1 uncultured Eubacteriales bacterium
GGGATTTTCAGTCCCTTGCTCTACCGACTGAGCTACCAAGGCAAAAAAATGGCGACCTGGATGGGACTCGAACCCACGACCTCTAGCGTGACAGGCTAGCGTTCTAACCAACTGAACTACCAGGCCAAAAAAATAAGCAGTTATGATATTGAATTGAGTGGTGGGCCTTCAGGGACTCGAACCCCGGACCGACCGGTTATGAGCCGGTTGCTCTAACCAACTGAGCTAAAGGCCCTCGTTTCTTGCGGACTGCTTGAATAATATACTATATTTGGCGTTGAGTGTCAAGAAATTTGCCGCACGTTTTCGCAATTTTTTATTTATTTTCATGTGCGGAGTTTTCGCGCGCATTTCTCCGATTTCGACAACCGATGGCATTATTTTTGCCTGTCTTTGCTGTACAATACGAGACGATGCGGCGGTGCGTTTCTGCGTTCCGTCTAAGCAAGCGAGGTCATCATGGATATACTTTACGACCGCTCCGGAAATACTCTGAAAGTAACGCTTTGGGGCGAACTGGATGAAAGCGCTTCGGAAGCCGTGCGCAATTCTATCGACAGGAACATATTACTCTCCGACGCGCGCAGAGTGGTCTTTGATATGTCGCGCCTGTCTTTTATGGATTCGTCGGGGATAGGGGTGCTTGTGGGGCGCTATAAGAAATTCGCAAAACGTCGGATCCGTTTTTTTGTGTCCTCCCCTAACCCGACCGTGGATAAAATACTCAGACTTTCCGGCATTTATACGATAATGCCCGAGGTGGAAACAGCATAGGAGTTTCAAATGGAAAACAGCATAAGGGTTATACTGCCTGCGCTGAGCAGGAACGAAGCGCTTGCCCGCAGCATTATAGCGTTTTTTGCGGTCGAGCTCAATCCGACGATTGACGAACTCGGAGATATAAAGACCGCAGTGAGTGAGGCCGTGACGAATTGCATAGTACACGGATATCCCGACGGCGCGGCGGGAGACATGGAACTGTATGCGCGCATTGACGGCGAATCGTTACATATCGAAATTTCCGACAGCGGCGTCGGCATATCCGACATAGCGGAAGCGCGCAAGCCTTTTTTCACCACATCTGACTCTGAAGATCGTTCAGGCATGGGTTTTACTATAATGGAAACGTTTATGGATTCCCTTGCCGTGGAAAACAGAGCGGGCGGCGGGCTGAAAGTCACTATGGAAAAGTCGCTGCGGAGAAAAATTCAGGAGAACGGTCTCGAATGCTCGAACAGGATGAAACTACCGAATTGATTAAATCCGCTCAATCCGGAGACGAAAGCGCAAAAGCGCGTCTGATAACCGAAAACGCGCCTCTGATCAAAAGTGTTATACGACGGTTCAAAGGACGCGGCGTCGAATACGACGATCTGTATCAGCTCGGCTGCGTGGGTTTTCTGAAAGCCATAAAGAATTTTTCATTCGGGTTCAACGTCCGCTTTTCCACCTATGCCGTTCCCATGATACTCGGCGAAGTCAGACGCTATCTCCGTGATGACGGATACATCAAGGTTTCGCGTTCGGTTAAAGCCGAAGCGGCTAAGATAAATGCGTTTGTCGCCGAATATCGCAGCCGGACAGGCGGAATGCCGTCTGTCGAGGAAATAGCCGCGAAGTTCGGAATCGAGGCGCAGGATGTCGTTTTTACCCTCGACAGCGCAAAACTGCCGCTTTCGATATACGACGGTACCGAAGAGGACGGCAGCCGTCCGATAATAGACAGACTGCCGTCGGGGGATACCGAAAACGACAGTATTGACCGTATCATGCTGAAAGACATGATAACTTCTCTGCCGGAACGAGACAGAAAAATTATTCTGCTGCGTTATTTCCGCGGGTCGACGCAATGCGAAGTCGCTCGGTTGCTCGGCGTGTCGCAGGTGCAGATTTCACGTCTTGAAAATAAAATACTGTGCATGATGCGCGCGGAGTTCGAAGATAAAGAAAAGAGCGGATAAGCGTTTTATCCGCTCTTTTGAAATTGCACCGTAAAATGAAATGCCGCACGCCGTGCGGGCGTATATGCTTTTATTCAAAATATTTTTTTTGCATATGCGCGCCTGCGCTACGGGCGTGCCGCGACTGATGATTCAGTCCGCGCCCTCCGTCTCCCGCAGTCTGCGTATTCCCTCTTCTTCGTCATACGCGTACGTTACGGACTTATCGCCTATACTCGTGGCGTACGTGAGTACGCGCACCGTTCTTGCTTTTTTCGCTTTCAGCGCTTTTGCGCACTCGTCCGCAGTTGCCCCGGTAGTGTAAACGTCGTCTACGAGAAGTATGTTCTTACCTTTGATATCCGCGCCGTAGCCGACGGCAAAGGTATTTCTGAGCAGTTGCAGTCTTTCTTCTCTGCCGAGCGACGCTGCCGACTTTTTGGTATATGTTGTCTTTTTAAGCGTTGCGGCAACCGGCAGACTTGATATTTCGGCTATATTGCGGGCGAGCAGTTCCGATTGGTTATAAGTTCGCTGTCTCAGTTTTTTCGGATGAAGAGGCACGAACGTGATGAGATCCGTATCATTCCAGCCGAGCCCGGACAGAAAATCAGCCATTGAGACTGCCATGATCTTTGCGCGATACGGCTGTTTGCCGTATTTTAGTTTATGCACGAGTTTGCGTACGCTGTCGCGTGCATACGGGAACGGTGCGCGCGCAACGTCGAACGAGTGCCCGTCGTTTCCTCCGACGCATCTGTCGCAATATCTTCGTCCGCGTTCGGAAAGGGCTGCGCCGCATTTTTCGCAGCAAAGACTTATAAACGGAACGGAGCAGCCGGGACAAATACCGTATCGGCTGCTCGCGTCGAGATCGTTCCCGCAGACGGCGCATGTCACGCCCTCCGGGTAAAAAATTTCGCCTATCGCTCTTTTGAATATATCCGCCGCTTTCACTTTGAGGCAAAGCGCAACGTTTCGCGCGCAATGACAAGCTCTTCGTTAGTGGGGATGACGTATACGTTTACCTTGGAAGAGTCCGTCGACAGTCTGACGACTTCTCCTCTCGGGCAGTTTTCGTTGAGGGCTTTATCGTATTCTATTCCGAGGTAATTCATATCGTCAAGCACGCGTGAGCGAACTTCGGGAGTATTTTCTCCTATGCCCGCCGTAAACGCTATCATATCCACGCCGTCCATTGCGGCGGCATATGCTCCGATGTACTTTTTGACGCGGTACGCGAACATGTCTATTGCAAGTTCCGCTCTCTTGTTGCCTTCAGAGGCGGCAGCGATAAGATCGCGGAAATCGCTGCTTACTCCGCTTATTCCCTTGACGCCGCATGACTTGTTGAGATAGGAAATGACCTGCGATACGTCCCAGCCTTTTTTATGAGTCAGGTATTGAACGACGGAGGGATCTATATCGCCGCTTCTCGTGCCCATGATCAGACCCTCGAGAGGTGTGAATCCCATCGATGTGTCGACACATTTTCCGTTTTTCACGGCGGACAGGCTTGCGCCGTTGCCGAGATGGCACACGACGAGATTGAAATCGTTCCTGCCCATTATTTTTGCGGCTTCCTGCGAAACGTATTGGTGACTTATGCCGTGCGCGCCGTATCTTCTGATTTTAAGTTCTTTATAGTCGTCGTAATCGATGCCGTAAAGCTTAGCAACATCCGGCATCGTGCTGTGAAACGACGTGTCGAATACGAGAACATGGGGCACGCCCGGCATGACTTTTCTGCATGCGTCAATGCCCATAAGACAGGCGGGCATGTGAAGCGGCGCAAGTTCGATGATTTCTCGGATTTTTTCTCTCGTGTCGTCCGTAACGAGAGCGCTCTCGGTAAAGTATTCGCCGCCTGCGACCACTCTGTGTCCCACGGCGGAGATTTCATCCGCATTTTTTATGACGCCGCAATCCGGATCCGTGAGAACCTGGAGAACTTCTCTTATCGCTTCTTCGTGCGTGGGCAGATTTTTATCTATCGTGATTTCTTTTTTTCCCGTATGTTTCAGAAACGAGTTTCCTATCCCTATTCTGTCTGCCACGCCCTTGGCGAGCACGCGCTCGTTTTCCATCTCGAAAAGGCGGTATTTGAGCGACGAACTTCCTGCATTGATGACGAGTATTTTCATATTGCGTTTCCTTTATGTGTTGTCGTTTTTATCTATTCCCCGCCTGAAGTGCGGTAACGGCGACGGTAAGCACGATATCGTCCGTGCAGCAGCCGCGGGAGAGGTCGTTGAGCGGTTTTGCAAAGCCCTGGCATATCGGTCCGACGGCGACGAAACCGCCGAGACGCTCTGCTATCTTGTACCCGATATTGCCTGCGTTTATGTCCGGGAAAATAAATACGTTAGCGTTGCCGGCAACGTTGCTTCCGGGCGCTTTGATCCGTGCCACTGCGGGAACGAGTGCCGCGTCGAACTGGAATTCTCCGTCGAGAGCGAGTTCGGGCGCGCTTGTTTTTGCAAGCTCCGCCGCGCTGCGCACTTTATCTACCGTATTTGCGAATTTCGCGTCATTGCCCGATCCCTTTGTAGAGAATGAAAGCATGGCGACTCTCGGTTCGATATCGGCAATTACCTTTGCTGTTTCTGCGGATGCTTTCGCTATTTCGACGAGCTGTTCGGATGTCGGGCAGATGTTAAGCGCGCAATCGGCAAACACGAATACGCCGTCGTTGCAATATTTGTTTCCGCCCTCCGGGGCAATCATGATAAAGCAGCTGGATACGAGTTTCGTTCCGGGCGCTGTCTTTATTACCTGAAGACCCGGACGCAGCGTGTTTGCCGTCGAATGGCATGCGCCCGAAACATATCCGTCCACGTCGCCAGCTTTGAGCATGAGTGCGCCGAACATGGTACGGTCTTTTGCCGCTTCCGCAGCCATCTGCTCGGTCATGCCTTTTTCTTTGCGCAGTTCATACAGCAGAGCCGCGTATTTTGCCGTATGCTCGCTCGTGAGCGGGTCTATAAGTTTTATTCCGGTGAGGTCGACGTCGGGCGCAACTTTGTGGCACTCTTCCTCATTGCCCACGAGCACTATGTTTGCAATACCTTCTTTCG
>CASEMM010000111.1 GCA_949289095.1 uncultured Eubacteriales bacterium
TTTTTCCAGTCCGAACGACACGCCTTTGAGCACTCGGGTATTGCCGAACGATTTTTTATAATTCACGACTTCGAGAAATGCCATACGTCACACCTTGAAATAAGAGAGTTTCTTTTCGGCGTATCTGAACAGCAGCGTGAGAATGCCGACGAATACGAGATAAAACACCGCGCTGTAAAACAGCGGCCAAATGAAACCTTTTACTATAAAATCTTCCGCGCGCAGAATTATTTCTTCAACAAGTATGACGCGCGCAAGAGCCGTATCCTTTACGAGAGTAATGATCTCGTTGGACATCGGCGGGATTATGCGCTTAATCACCTGCACAAGCACTATACGGAAGAATATCTGCGCTTTCGTCATGCCGAGCGCCTGCCCCGCCTCGTACTGTCCGCGCGAAATGCTCTGTATGCCTCCGCGGAATATTTCGGAAAAATAACAGGCGTAGTTGATGACGAACGCAATAAACACCGCAACGAGCGCGGGGAAAGCCACCGTGCCCAGCAATATACCCGGAACGTAATATATCGTGATGACGAGAAGCATCAGCGGCACGCCGCGTATTATCCATATTATCGTTTTAAGTATGCCGCGCAGCCACTTGAAACGCGACATCGTGCCGAACGATATGAGCAGACCGAGCGGCAGCGCGCAGCCGAGAGTGACGATGAATATCAGGCACGTCACACCGAACCCGCCGAGCAGCGAAAGCGTTACCCCGCCGAACGTTATGCCGCTCGGAACGGGATTCGCTATATACTTCTCGTAAAGCGCGTCGAAAGTGCCGTCTTCCTTATATTTTGCGATAATCGCATTGAGCGAAGCGAGCAATTCCCGTCCCTGTTCGTCGTCGCGCATGCCTATGCCGTACTCTTCCGGGGGAAAGCCGACGTCCGCGTACGCAAGCGTCGAAGAGAAATCGGTGCCCTCCGCGAGCATGGTGTTCGCCATGGTAATATCCACTATCGCAATTTCGGAAGCGCCGGAATATACTTCCGTGAAAGCGTCTTTCTGCGACTGCGCGCCTTTGAAACGCGATCCTTCGAGCGAACCGAACACGTCTTTGAGCACGCTTTCCGCCGCGCTTCCCTTTTCATACGCTATCGTTTCCGCCTCCGCGAGATCCTCGGTCGTCACATAAGCGCTTATAGCGTCCTTTTTCGCCACGACCACCTGCTGGTTCACCATATACGGATCGGAGATAAGCATTACTTCGCGCAGATCGTCCGTTATCGTCATTCCGTTCCATATCAGATCGATTTCCCCGGAAGCGAGAGCGAGTTCCTTTTTATTCCAGTCGATGCGCACGAATTCCGGTTTGTAACCCATCTCTTCGCACGCCATTTCCGCAAACTCCGTATCGTGCCCCGAAAGATTACCCATGGAATCGATATAGTTCATGGGTTCGTAAAGCGTATAGCCTATTTTAAGGGTCTCTTCCCCGCAGCCGCTCACTCCGGCAGGCAATACGAAAATCAACCCCGCCACAAGAAGCGCCCCGAGCAGCAACGATATTATCCTCTTTTTCTTCATCGCGTACCTCTTTGAATCCGCCTGTCCGTTTATTATACTTTATTTCGATAAATAAATAAAGCGTTTTGACGCACTTATCCGAAATATATGCAAAAACGCGCCCGCGGATCATGCGGGCGCGTATGTCGCAATGGCTTATGTGGTTATTTTGAGTTGTATCCGTAAGGGTTGCGCGACTGCCAGCGCCACTGATCGGAGCACATGCGGTCGAGATCGTACTTCGCGTCCCAGCCGAGTTCGCGCTTTGCCTTGTCCGGACAGGCGTAGTTCGCGTCCACGTCGCCGGGGCGGCGGGCGCAGATTTCATACGGCAGAGTCTTGCCGCACGCCTTTTCGAATGCGCGGATAAGATCGAGCACGCTGTATCCTCTGCCCGTGCCGAGGTTGTATATGTGCACGCCGGGCGCGGTGCATCCGGAAAGCGCCGCGAGGTGTCCGCGCGCGAGATCAACGACGTGGATATAGTCGCGCACGCCCGTGCCGTCGGGCGTACCGTAGTCGTTGCCGAACACGCGGATCTTATCCAGCTTGCCGCTCGCCACCTGCGCGACGTACGGCATGAGGTTGTTGGGAATGCCCTTGGGATCTTCGCCTATGAGTCCGCTCTCGTGCGCGCCCACGGGATTGAAATAGCGCAGCAGTATGACGTTCCACGAATTGTCCGCCTTCCACACGTCGGTGAGTATGCCTTCGAGGTAATACTTCGTCGCGCCGTACGGGTTGGTAACGCCGCCGGTGCGGCAGGTTTCGTCGAGCGGCAGGCGCTCGGGCACGCCGTATACCGTCGCCGACGACGAAAACACTATCGTCTTTACGCCGTGATCGCGCATGGTTTCGAGCAGAACGAGCGTTCCGCCGATGTTGTTGTCGTAATATTCGAGAGGCTTGCGGCAGCTCTCGCCCACGGCTTTCAGTCCCGCGAAGTGAATGACCGCGTCTATTTTGTTTTCGGAGAATATCCGCTCCGTCGTTTCGCGGTCGCGCATGTCTGCATTATACACCGCGAAATCCCTGCCCGCTATCATGCGCACGCGGCGCAACGCCTCCTCACAGGAATTGGAGAAGTTGTCCGCGACGACGACGTCGTATCCGCTGCCGAGCAACTCGACGACGGTGTGCGAGCCTATGAATCCCGCTCCTCCGGTCACAAGTATCGTTTTCATGAATCCTCCCTTGCGGCGCACGCCGCGTCAAGATATGCCGAGAGCCGTGCGGACAAACGCATCGAACGCCGCCTCGCCCCTTTCGTCCTCTTTGAATACCGCGGTGTTGCCGAGTATGCCCTCGCACGCCGCGTCCACAGCGCGCCGCACAGCCGTTTCCGCCTCTTCATCTTTTAAGTTCGTGCCGTACCTGCGCATGAGATCCGCCGCCATGTCCGCGTGGACGGCTATGTCGTCGCCCGTATCCCGTCTTTCCCCCGTCAGCAGTTTTTTCACTTCGCCGAGTTCGCGGTCAAGCCTGCCGGGGAGAATGAACATGCCCATTGCCTCTATGAGACCTATGGATTCCTTCTTTATGTTCATATACTCGGGATGGACGTGGAATATCCCGTCCGGATAGCGATCGTCGCACCTGTTGTTGCGCAGTATTATATACAGAACATAAAGTCCGCCGTCGCGGCGCATTACGAGCGCGGAGGTGTTGTGCGGCTCTCCGTCGTCCGCTATGATATCGAGTTCGGGCAGCGACGTGACTTTCCACGCGTCGATTATGCGGTTCGCCGTTTCGCACAGCGCTGTACGGTCGGACGAGCGCACGCACACGACGCTGTTGTACCAGTCAACGATCGAAACGGACGCGCCGCCGGCGTCATAAATCCGCTTATCACCGCAGCCGAACAGCGGGAAGAAGTGTTTGCCGCCCTGGAAGTGCTCGTGAGCGAGTATCGAACCGCCCACTATGGGAAGGGGCGCGTTGCAGCCTATGAAATACGCGGGCGCATAGTCGACGAAATCCGCCAGCTTAAACGCGGTGGCGTCGTCCAGCGACATGGGCGTGTGCGTGCGGTTTATCGCTATGCCGTGCTGATAAAAGTAAGCATACGGCGAAAACTGCCAGAACCACTCCTCTCCGTTTATTTTCAGCGGAACGGTGCGCAGCGTCTGTCTGCACCTGCCCTGTCCCGCGTAGCCCTCGTTTTCCGCGCATATCATGCACTTGGGATAGCCTGACGCGGCAGTGCGCAGTTCAGCCGTCCGCCTGTTGTCCTTTTCGGGTTTGGAGAGGTTTATCGTGACCTCTATTCTGCGTTTAGTTCCCTCCGCAACCCACTTCCGGTTACGCGCCATCGCCTCGCTTTTGACGTAATCGCAGGCAACGCAGTAGTCGTAAAACCCGTCGAACGCGCGCTCCGGACTGCGGGAGTGCGCCCGCGCGAATTCCGCGGCTGTCGCGGACGGCGCGCGCGACACGCAGTCAAACAGCTCCGTTTCGAGATATTCGGCGCTCTCGTCCGCATAACGCTCCGCGGCGATTTCGGCGAGAGGACGTATTACCTCGGACACAGACGTATCCGCACGGACGGTCGGCGCGCGGCGGATGAAATCCTCTTTGCCGATAAAGCGCAGCACGCGGTTTACCGCATACGTTTCGTCCGCCTTTCTGAGTCCCAGCCGCATGCGCGCGTATTCCGCGAGGTCGGAAACATATCCGTCCGACAGATCCTCCCGCTTTATGCCGTCGTCCGTCGCCGTTTCGTAAAACGTCGGAACAAGACCGGTCGCCTTTTCGTATGCCCGTCCGACGCGGCGCATGAACGCGCGCACGTTTTTCCTTTTTACGAGCGCTATCGCGCTGCCTCCGAATCCCGCGCCCGTCATGCGCGAACCTATGCAGCCGGGGCACGCGTTCGCAGCCGCGGTCAGAGCGTCCAGCTCTTTTCCCGTGACTTCGTAAAGGTCGCGCAGAGACGCGTCGGATTCTTTCAAAAGTCTGCCGAGCGTTTCTATGTCCCCGCAGCGCAGCGCTTCCGCCGCTCTCTCAACTCTCGCGCACTCGCAGACTACGTGTTTCGCACGGCTGTATACGACGGGGCGAAGCATGCCGCGATATCGTTCGAGATCCTCTTCCTTAACTTCGGCAAGCGAATTCACGCCGAGCACGGGCGCGAGCACGGACAGAGCCTCTTCCGTTTCCGCGCGGCGTTCGTTGTATTTGCCGTCCTTGAGGCTGTGGCGCTTGCTGCTGTCCATTATGACAAGGGAGTATTCTCCCAGTTCGAGAGGGACGTATTCGCAACGGAGCGTCGAGCAGTCGAGCAGCACGGCGCATCCGCGCCTGCCCGCCGCGCTCGCGTATTGATCCATTATTCCGCAGCTTACTCCGCAATACTCGTTTTCCGCTCTGCGCGACAGCACCGCCGCCTCAACGGGGTCTATGGTCTCGCCCGCAAGCGAAGTGAGCGCGACCGCCGTTGCAACCTCTGTCGCCGCCGAACTCGACAGTCCGCTGCCGAACGGCACCGTGCAGTCGTACAGCAGGTCGCATCCGACGAGTTTATGCCCCGTTTCGGCAAGCATATACGCTACACCCGCCTGATAACTTCCCCACTCAAGTCCTTTATACTCCCTCAAAGAAAATCTGTCAAGCGTTTGAACGCGTCCGAACGTAGTCGCAGCCATGCGGATTTTATCCGTGCCGTTCGCACGCGCATACACTTCGCAGCGCAGAGCAAGAGCGACGGGCATCACTTTGCCGCCGCAGTAATCTATGTGTTCGCCTATTATGTTCACTCTTCCGGCGGCAGAAAACACGTGCCGCGCGCAAGCGCCGAACAGCCTCGCAAACTCGGCGAAGTTTTTTCTTCTGTTCATCGGCAGCCTCCGTTCTCTATACGTATGTTCATTTCCGCGCATACGCTGCCGCCCGCGGCTATACGCGTGACGTCGGGACGCGTGTCCCAATCCTCGGTCACGCCCTCTCTGCCCGGAAGCGCCGTCATGGATTCGGCGCACAGCAGTCCGGCGCGGCTGCGCGCGGGCTGCCAGAACGCGATGTACGGCATGTTTCCGGTGCGTATTATCAGCTTGCCGCCCGTCCGCCCGCAGCATATCTCCGCAACGTCTCCCGCGCCGCGCAGCATAACCGCGTCGTTATCGAACAGCGGGCGTCCGAGTCGCAGCGCGCCGCGGACAGGCTCTCTCAAGCCCGTATCCAGCACGCTCCCGCTCATCATGCACCGCTCCGCGCCTTCTGAGTGCGGAAAGTTCACCGAACAGTCGGTAAAGCGGCTGACTCCGTCAAACGGGACGTTTAACCACGGATGAAAGCCGAGTGCGAAAGGGAGAGTATCGCTTCCCGTGTTATGCACGTCGGCGCGCACGTCAATTCCGCCGTCCGTAAGGCGGTACGTCACGTTCAGGCGAAAGCGGAACGGATATACCGCGCGCGTCTCTTCACCGTCCGTAAGCGTCAGCGTCACGGAGTTTTCCGTCCGTCCGCTCACCGCAAAACCGGACGTGAGAGCAAAGCCGTGCAGCGGCATGCGGTACTCTTTTCCGCGATACGTTATCCTGCCGCCGTACAGTCTGCCGCACGTCGGAAACAGCACTCCGGCGCGATCCGGCCAATAGATCCGCCTGTTCTGCCATATGTATTCCCGCCCTCCGCGGTTCAGGCTCACGAGCTTCGCACCGAATGTATCTATGCGGGCGGTCAGCCCGCCGTCTTTCAACGCTATTATCATTCCACTTCCGTTTCCGCCGACGCCCTGCCGTATTCGCTCTCCGCTTCCAGCCGCACGCTGCCGCTGCCGTCCGGCATGACGACGGCAAGAGCCTCGCCGAAATAGGTATCCGTGTCCGTGCCGCCGAATCCGTCCGGATTATACGGGCAGGCGTGTCCGAGCGCGACGAGTCTGCCGCCGGTCACGGCCGTTACCTTTATGCGCGAACGGACGAGTGGTTTGAGAACGCCTTCCGCGTCCGTGTAGCGCAGACGGATATAAGCCAGCCCGTCCGGCGTTATCCGGTCGCATTCGGCTTTTGCCGTCAGCACCGTTTCCTTTCCCGCCGTACGCAGCGTGCGGCGGCAAATCTCTTTCCCGTCGCCGTCATATGCCGCTGCGGTGAGTTCTCCGCTTTCATACGGAACGCGCAGAACGGCGCGGCAGTCGTTTCCGAGTTTTCTGACGCCGGCTCTTCTGCCGTTGAGGAACACGGCTACCTTCGCTGCGCGTACGTATACCTCCACTTTCGTCTTTATTCCCTCGCAGCCGTCGAAAGACCAGCTTTCGATCGCATCCGTAAACTTCCATGCGGAAGGAGAGTGCTTTTTCCCCGCGTGACAAGGAGGAACCGCCGCCACCCGCATTTCATCCAGTCCGAACGCGACGCGCGTATACGCGGCTTCGCCGAGCATTCCGCCGCACAGGTCCACTCTTCCGCTGCCCGCCGACAGCCAGCCCGCACCGCCGGAAAAGTCATCGGTACGGTCTGCGTACACCCAGCTGCCTACGCCGACTTCGCCCATATAATCCATTCCGGACCAGACGAAATCGCCTATCAGAGCGGGGTGATCCTTTGCAAACTCGATAAATTTATACGCGTCCGAGCAGAACGTTTCCGTGCCGAGTATTATCCGGTCGGGATATTTCTTCACATCCTTTTTGTATCTGTTTATTCCGTAGTTATATCCCGCGACGTCCATCTGCGCGAACGCGTCCCGCGTGCGCCTGTCGCTGCCGCGCAGCGTCGCGCCGAACTTCATGAAACGCGCGCCGAACAGTCCCGCGAGATTATTGAAAAACTCGCTGCCGTTTGCCTTTTTCTTCTTTTTTTTCTTTGCCGCTTCCGCAAGCCGTTTCGCGTTCTTCTCCGCCTTTTTATCGCTGTACTGCCCCATGCCCATGGAATAGAGGAAATTGAAAAAGATGTTCACGCCGCACGTAACCGGGCGGGTATCGTCGAGCGAATGAAGATATTCCGTCATGTCTTCCGTCAGTTTAATGCCGCGCTCCTCGCCTGTTTCGGCGACTTCGTTCCCCGTGGAATACATTATGACGGAGGGATGATTATAGTCCCTTTCCGCAATGTCGCGGAGATCGCGTTCCCACCAGTCCGCATGATACGAAGCATAGTCGTATTTATCCTTATGTATGTACCACATATCGACGTATTCGTCGAGAACGTACATTCCCAGCCTGTCGCAGGCATCGAGCATTGCCTCGGAACAGGGATTATGCGCCATACGCAGCGCATTGTATCCCGCCTCTTTCATCAGACGCACCTTACGCTCTTCCGCGAACGGGTGTGCCGCCGCGCCGACAGGACCGTTGTCGTGGTGTATGCAGGCGCCTCGCAGAAGCTCGCGTTTTCCGTTTACGAGCAGCCCCGTCCGCGCGCTCCACTCCACCTTGCGAAAACCGAATGCGAACCTTCTGAAATCATCTCCGAACTTTACTTCAACGGTGCAGAGATTCGGTTCGTCCGCAGACCACAACGGCGCGTCCGCTGCTTCACCCGTCACCGTCGCTCTTCCGCCGACGACGGCGAACTTCCCCGACCACAGCGTTCTGTCGCCGTATGAAACAGACGCGTCGGCCTCGCCGTCCGCATTGGTACGGACTTCAAGTTCGAACGCGCGCGCACCGAAGTCCGTCGTCTTTATTTTCACTCCGTGCGGAAGAATATGCCTTTCGGGAAGAACGTATACATATGCCGGGCGGTACATTCCCGCGCCGGTATACAACCGGGAATTCGGCTGTTCGGAATTCTTTGCCGTCACCCGCAGTTCGTTTTCCTCTCCGTAAACGAGTTTTTCAGTCAGATCCGCGGTTACGGGCAGATAGCCGTAAGGTCTTGCCGCCAGTTTTTCGCCGCCGAGATACACCTCGCCGCAACGGTATACGCCTTCTGCGACAAAGTACACGAAACTGCCCTTCCATTCTTCCGGAGGGATGAATTTTTTCGTATATTCGTAATCTCCGCCCGCAAAATACGCGCCGTTCTTTCCGCTCGGATTGCCGTCCTGCCTGGGTTCGGAGAACATCGCATCGTGCGGAAGATCGACGGTAACGCTCTCTCCGCCGCGGGTAAAAATCCATGATTTGCAAAAATCGTATTTCTTCATGACGACGTGCGCCCCTTTGTTCTTCGTTACGTATATAATAACACGGCGGACCGTCCCGTTAAAAGAAATTTATTGACAAGATATTGACATTTATTGACCTGTGCTGTATAATCAAAACGACAGATATTTCCGATACCCGGACAATACGACGGAGGTGAAACGATGCCGGTCAGACACGAACGGAGAAAATATAACGGCAACGAACGCGTTTGGGTGGGCAAATACCGTAATTCACACAACATGCCGCACTGGCACCGCGACTGCGAACTGCTGTATGTCGAAAGCGGAA
>CASEMM010000112.1 GCA_949289095.1 uncultured Eubacteriales bacterium
TGGTCATTTTACTAAATTAAATATTTGAGAGTATAAATCCAATAAAAACGAAGAACGACCTCTGATGTTCAGAGGTCGTTCTTCGTTAAATCCAGACTGCTTTTTGTATTTTTTAGACTGTCCATTTTTGTTATTCTACCCGGTGAGAAGATATTCGTATGTGGGAAATTCAAACAGTACGGGTTTGAATTTGTCATAGTCTGTTTTGCCGTTTTCTCCGAGTATCTTTTCATCGGCATACGTTGCCGCAATGCTCACTATGAAGTTATCGAACCCGTCCGTCTCGTAATTGTCGACGACGTCGCAGTCTATCGAAAGAGGGGAATCGTCGATTATGGCATTGCCGTTCGGAGTGACGGTATATGCAAAGACGTCTTTCTTGCTCTGTTTTGCGCCCGACACCGAACCGACGAGATCGGCGCGGGGAAGAAGAGCTTCGTCCGTCATAGTTACTGAAAGTTTTCTGTTTTCAGTATGATTCGGTTTGTGTAGTGCGCTTGGCAAGGCTTATGAGCATTTTGCCGTTTTGTAACGGAGCGGGTGACGCTGTTTTTGTTTTGTATACGGAGTTACGCGTCTCTCGGAGACGAGAGGGAAGAGAGGGCGGCAAACGTCAGCGGTCCCGCTATTCCGTCGGGTTGAAGTCCCGATTCCGTCTGGAAAAGTATGAGTGCGTTTTCCGTTTCTTCTCCGAATATTCCGTCCGCGTAAAGCGGATAAAGTTTGCTCAGCAGTTTGTATTGCAGATAGAGTACGGCGCTGCCGGTGCTGCCGGCGCGCAGAATAAATGCGGACGGCGCGGGAAGGACGAGTTTGCTCCATGTCTGTCTGCCTATTATGCCGTCTGAGTCAAGACCGTTGAAACTCTGGAAAGATTCCGTTTTTTCTTTCGTTGCGTTGCCGAATACGCCGTCGGGTTCCGTGGGGAATCCTCGCAGAGTGAGGTAATATTGCGCGATTTTCACATACGCGTTTTCAGAACCGCGCATTACTGACGGGTATACGGACGGATTACCTTCGCCCACATACTCCGCGTCGGCGTAGTCGCATATTCCGCGCGCGGCGGCATATCCTATCGAGCGTTGCCAGTCCGGATCGAGCATAAGGCGTGCTTCCCGCAGGTTTGTCATGAAACCTGCCTCCGTGAGCGCAGACGGGCAATATACGGAGCTGAGCACGCCTATGTCGGTGAGTGTAGAAACTCCGCGTCCGTTCGTTTGCAGAGAGTCGTCCGTTACGGACGAATATACGTCTTCCGCAAGTTCGCGCGACGCGGACGGGTAGCGCGATTGCGACGAATAGTAAGTGTACTGTCCCGAAACGGAGTTAAAACTCCGCCCGCTTCCGAAGGCGTTGTACGCAAATGTGAGTAACAGATTTATGCCTGAGGAATTGGCTCTTCTGACTCGTGTGCTGACGGATATGTCCTGCAGTTCGGGGTGAATATCCAGCGTGCGGAAACCGCTGCGCAGAAGTGCGATCGCGCAGAATGATTTGGCCGGTCTGTTGAATTCGTTTTCGTATATGCTTCTGTCAAGGTACGGCATGACCGGGGTCCGCTTGCCGGCGGTAGGCGGCTGCTGTCCATGTTCGTCGTTTACGCCGACGTAAAAATCGGATGCGCTCATAGTTACTTTTTATGTCGTGAATTGTCAATGTGTTACGTTTCATTCATATGTCGCCGTACCGTTAAATATAATGCGGTATGTTCGATCTTCATTCGATAATCTCCGTGCTTCCGTCCGAGGTGTATGCGTCGGCTGAAGAAAATCTCGATCCGGACAGGCTGTGGGAAATACGGCTTCGCGCCGGCAAGCCCGTGTCGGTGTGGTATGGCGGTAAGGAGTATTTTCTGACCCGCACGGGTCTGTCCGTATCTGCGTCGACTGCTCTTTGCGTCGGTCCGGACGATGTGCGCGCCTCAGTACTCGGCGCATCCGAGCATTCCGTATACGCTTACAGCGATGACATAAACAGGGGGTATATTACGTTATACGGAGGCGTGCGCATGGGAATATGCGGAGAGGTGGTGACGGATGACGGAAAAATCATGACTGTTAAAAATTTCTCGTCGGTCAGTATACGGATACCGCACGAAATACCTGATATATCGCGTTGTATTATGCCTGACATAGTTGATGATGTGCGTAATATTCTCGTGCTTGCGCCGCCGGGAGGCGGCAAAACCACGGTGCTGCGCGATCTGGCGCGTCGCCTGTCGGACGAAGGACACCGCAATGTGCTGATAGCGGATGAGCGTGCGGAAATAGCTTGCTGCCGCCGCGGAGAGCCGGGAATGGACGTGGGTATGCGTACGGACGTTATTACCGGGTGCGGCAAGCGTCATGCGTTCGAGTGTGCCATGCGCTCGGTTCGTCCCGACGTTATAATAACGGACGAGCTGTTCGGAGAAGAGGACGCGCGCATAGTTAAGGAAGCCGCGGGCTGCGGTATAGCCGTCGTCGCATCTGCTCATGCCGCGGACAGACATTCGTTCGCGGCGAGAAAACTGTTTGCCGCTCTCGGCGGAGTAATGGACGAATACGCTTTTCTTTCGCGCGGAGAGAACGGGCTTACCGCGAAAGTTGTTGCGGCTGCGGAATATGACGGATAAACTGCTGATCGCGGTCTGTCTCGGCTGTATAGGCGCGCTTGCGGGATATGCCGTTTGCGTGCGCATGAAAAGACGGGCGGAATACTTCGAGGATCTCGACGGATTTCTGCGCTCTTATTTTCAGTCGCTGTCGTTTTCGATGGATACGCTGCCCGAAGTGATGGGGGAATATCGCGCGCGATCTGCGCTGCTTGCGGGTCAGCTCAGCGAGTGCTCCAGGGCGATACGTGCCGGGACAAAGCCTTCTCCTCCGGCGGGATGGCTGAAAGGCGACGAGAAGAGCGCGGTTATGGGCGTTCTCGGCGATCTCGGAACGCGTTCTTCTTCCGCGGAAAAGAACGCTGTGGAAAACGCACGGGTAAAACTCGGCGAATACGGGAAACGTGCCGCGGACAAGTATGCGGGAACGGGCAGAGCCGCCGTTAAGCTCGGTTTTCTTGCGGGATTGCTCGCAGCGGTACTTCTCTGGTGACGACGATGGAAATTATTTTCAAGATAGCTGCGGTCGGGCTGATAACTGCAATGGTGGGCGCGTTGCTCAAAAAATCGGGAAAGGACGAAATTGCCACTCTCGTCGGACTGGCTGGACTCGTGATCGTCCTGCTGCTTGTCGTCGATATGCTGTCGGAACTGTTCACCGCGCTGCAAACTGTGTTCGGAGAATTCTGATGGTAGTGAAAATCGCCGCAATAGGCGTCATTGCAGTGATATCCGCGCTTACCGTGCGCAGCGAGAGGCAGGATATAGCCGTTGTTATCGGTATTGCGGGCGGCGCGGCGGTACTGTTGTGCGCATTGGACGGAGTGATCGGACTTACCGCGGTGCTTACGGAGATCGCGGAAAAAACG